>CANRXD010000139.1 GCA_947643685.1 uncultured Clostridium sp.
TCTGATCATAATGCTGGGAACCAACGACACCAAAGAATATTTTTCTGCCAGCGCTTCCGATCTTAATCTGACCGTAGTTCCCGGCATTGAGCTCTCCTGTATATACCAGGAAAAGGAGATTCACATGCTGGGTCTTTACATCGACCATAAAAATGAAGAACTTCTTCAATTTATAAATGAAGCTGCCAGGAAACGCCGGGAACGAAATGAAACAATGCTTGCTGCTTTCCAGAAGGATCATTTTCAGATTTCCATGGAGGACCTCACCATGGGAAACCCGAAAACCACCATTACCAGAGCCCATTTTGCCAGGGCTCTTCTGAAAAAGGGATATGTCTCCTCTGTTGACCAGGCTTTTAAAAAATATCTGGGGCCCAACTGCCCCTATTACAGAAAAAGGGAAAACATCACTCCCGAAGAGGCCATACAGGCCATTCAAAATGCGGGGGGCTTTGCAGTTCTTGCACACCCCTGCCAGTATAAACTGGGCTGGGAAAGAACTGAGGAGCTGATTTCCTGTTTAAAAGCCCGGGGCCTTGGCGGCCTGGAATGCTTTCATTCATCCAACAATCAGGAAGAAAGCGGAAAGCTCAGAAAGCTGGCCGTAAAATACCGGCTTATACCCACAGGTGGTTCCGATTTTCACGGCGCCGCCAAGCCTGATATCAAAATCGGCTCCGGCCGGGGCGGCCTTAGGGTCCCCGCCCTCTATCTGGATGAAATCAGGCTTTCCATGTTTCTTTTATAAATGTCCGGATTACCCGGGAGAGGGCGGCCGCCATCTTATGGTCCATCCCTCCCGCCGTAACTCCCACGACGGTTTCCCCGTCTTTTATGAGACCAGGAAAATAGAAATCACAGTTTTCCTTTCTGGAGGCGTCATTGACCGGAACCCTTACGTTTTTGCAGTCCCTGACCACCTGTGCGTTGACTGCGTCCTGCGCCGCCGCCAGAACAAATACCGGCCGTCTTCCCTCCTCCTCCAGGACGTTTCTCTGGTATTCTTCCTCCTTCCAGAAAATGGTTCCCTGCTCTGTCATTTTTAATAATTCATCTGTGAGCCTGGGGGATACCACTGTAATCCGGCATCCGAATTCTGCCAGGGTCCGAATCCTTCTGGCCGCAACAATTCCCCCGCCCACAACCAGAACCGGCTTCTCCTTTAACTCCACAAAGAGCGGAAAATATGCCATTTCTATAACTCCTTTAAATAGAGATCTGTCAGACTGTACCGCGTGACGCCATTATATCCGGTCACCGTATTGGCCATGGCAAGAGAATTTAATACGGCCTCTTCTGTGGCCTCGGCGACTGCCTCGAATGCCTTGTCCAGATGCTCCTCCTTAATCATACGCATCATGTAAAAGTCCTGCTCCCCTCCGGTTTTTACGGGATTGGCCGTGGAAAATCCCAGCATAATATCCCCGCTGCCATGGCCCATAAAGGAACCACACCTGGAAAGTCCAACCCCAGCCCGGCGTACAATGCGCTTTAGCTGTCTGTCAGAAACCGGAAGATCTGTCCCAATCACCATCATTATGGAACCCTCATCCTTTTTGGCTTCCCCAATCCTTTCCAAAAGCAAATCTCCCATGGGCTTTCCGTTCAGCACAAAATTTTTCGTGCTTCCAAAATTGGACTGTACCAGAACTCCAATGGTGTAGGTTTCTTCTCCGATGGTGAGAATTCTGGAGGCAGAGCCGATTCCCCCTTTCATGCCAAAGCATGTGGTGCCCTTTCCGGCTCCCACATCTCCCTCTTCAAAATCTGCACAGGCGGCATCTATGGCAGCCCTGACCTGTTCCCTTCCTATGACCCGTTCCGAAATTTTATTGAGACTGGCATCATTGCACTCTCCCACAACCGTATTGATGGACTGGGCCTTTCCTCCATCCCTATTGGTGAGCTCCACCACATAATCCACCAGAGCATCCTGGACTCTTCCCACATTCAGCGTGTTGGTAAGAGCAATGGGACTCTCTAAAGTTCCCAGCTCCTCAATCTGCAAAATCCCTGTGGTCTTTCCAAATCCATTGTGCACAAAAGCCGCAGCCGTTAACTTATTAACAAATATATTTTCGCGACTTGGCAGAATAACCGTAACTCCTGTCTTATGCTCCCTTGTGTCCGCTGTCCAGTGCCCCACGGTAACTCCCGGCACGTCCGTAATTTTATTAAGTGCTCCCGGCCTGTAACTTCCAATTATTAAGCCATATTCCCGAATTCTTTTTTTCATTATTATACAGCCTCCCGTATCTGATTCTCTTTTCTTACACGTTTTCCATAAAAAACCTTGAAAACCTTGTTAATTTTTTATCTATTTCATCCATTGTTTTTTTTCTCCCGCTCTGATAGAATGAGGAGCGTTAAATGAAGGGCTGAACAGTCACGATTTAACGATTATTTGACTCTCATACAGGAGGTAATCATTATGAGGATGAAAGTTAAAAATATTTCCAACATTGATAAATTTTTTGACGTTGTCAATCAGTGTGATGGTGCTGTTGAATTAAGTCTCCCGGAAGGCGGCTCTGTAAATTTAAAATCCAAACTGAGCCAGTATTTTTCCATGGCCAATGTTTTCTCCAACGGCTCCATTAAAGAACTTGATCTCACTACGCATTCCAGTAAAGATTCGGAGCGCCTGATCCAGTATATGGTTCAGGGCTGCTAAAACCTTTTTTCTCTTAAGATGGCACAAAGCTTTTCCTTCTCCATAAAAAAGGTTCCCTGTGCCATCTGTATACTCCCACCGCCTCTTCCATTGAGAGCCTGATTAAGCTCTCTGGAAAGCAGGCGCATGTCCTCGTCCCGGCTGCCCAGCACATACTGGAATCCCCCTCCGGGAATTTCAGAAAGGGCGAGGACAATTCTCCCTTTCTTTTCTTCCAGAGCACGGTTCACAAGCTGTCTCAGCTGTTGAGAGCCAAAGCTTTCTTCAAACAAGCAGAGATTCCCTTCGCTTTTTTCCATGGTTTTTACCCGGTTTTCAATAAGTTCATGATAACATCCGGAAAGTTTTTCCTGAAGTTTTACGGTTTCCTGCTTCATCTTTTCCACTGCATCAGCAATTTCATCGGGTTTTGCAGAAAGCAGGCCGGAAACCTTCTGCACCTGACTTCTCTTCTTTTCATAGTCCGCCACTGCCCTTTTTCCGCAGAGCAGAGAAATTCTTACTCCGCCTTTATAATGTATCATGGACAAAAACTTCACCAGACCGATTTCCCCGGTCCGTGCCACATGGGTTCCACAGCAGGCGCAGACATCTCCTCCCGGGATCCTTACGATCCTCACATCCCCTGTCAGCTCTTTCTTGCTTCTGTATTCCATGGCACAAAGCTCTTCCTTTGGCGGAAAGCCCGCAGAAATTTCCCGGTTTTCCCATATGATTTCATTGGCCTTTTCCTCGATCTCCATCAGGTCCTTCCATTCCAGAATGCCGTTTAAATCAATTGTCACCTCTTCTGCTCCCATATGGAACCCCACATTGTCATATCCGAATGTACTGTGAATCAGCCCCGATACCAGGTGTTCTCCCGAATGCTCCTGCATAAAGCAAAATCTCCGTTCCCAGTCAATCACACCCTTCACTCTTTTTCCCGCAGGAAGTTCTCCCTCCATGTAATGGACAACAACTCCGTCCTTTTCATGAACATCGAAGACCCGAATGCCGTCAATGGCGCCGGTATCCGCCGGCTGACCGCCGCCTTCAGGATAAAAGGCCGTCTCATCCAGTACCGTTTCGTACCCCTTTTTTCCTTTGACACAGGAAAGAACCGTGGCTTCAAATTTTTTTTTATATGGGGACTCGTAATACAATTTTTTCATCTTCAAACTCCTTTACGTATTCTGTACTTCCATATCGTGCAATAGCTCAGATATCCTCTGACCTGTTACAGTATAGCATCTTTTTTCCAGATTCTCAATTCGTAACCGTGAGTATACGGAACAGTTACGAAAAATTTTATGAAACAGGCAACTATGACAAGCAGGCTGACATATGATGGAGTGTAAACAAAAACCCTTGGAGGATTTGAACATGAGTGATTTAGCTGCTACAAATTGTGGATGTGGATGCGAAACTTCTAACACAGGATGCGGATGTGGATGCGGAAATAACTTCATCTGGATCATCATTCTTCTTTGCTGCTGCGGCGGTTGGGGACATAATGGATGCAATAATGGATGCGGATGCGGATGTGGCATGGACAACAGCTGCATCTGGATCATTCTCCTTCTCTGCTGCTGCGGCGGCTGGGGCGGAAACGGCGGCGGCTGCTTCTGCTGCTAATTCCATGCGGGCGGGGAACTCCCCGCCCTTTTTCTTTGCCAGCTCTATTCGTGAGGTGTCTTTTTCGGGCCATTTCCCGGCTTTCTCATGTCCTGTCTCATCGGAATTCCCTGGCCCTTCCGCCTCCCGTTTCCAAATCTGCTTTTCTCACATTCCTCATCAATTTCGTAAACACTGTTTCCATCTATAATCAATCGGCTTGCCATAAAAATTCAACCTCCTGTCTTTTTCACAACATTGCAGCCATTCAGCCTTACGTCTTCAACGCGTTTTCTCTCCGAATCTTCGCACGGCTGAACTGTTACATAATATTCCTCCGGGTGGTAAGCAGTGCAGATATTGGTTTTAAAATTTGTATCTCCCGCATATATTTTCACCAGTAAAAGGAGGCTTGCCAATGAATGAAAAAGAATTAAAACTGACCGATCTGGACTATGCCATCGGCGATCATCATATCCAGATGCTCAAGGCCGCCCTGCCATACATGGAAATCGCCCAGCAGCGGGCCATGTCATTCTTTATTAAATGGAATGAGCTGGTACGCACCATGGCGTTTTTTGAGGAAAACGGAGACGGGATGATGAGTGTCTGCTCCCTGGATGAAAACCATGTATCCCCGGTGGATATGCTGAACGCTGTAAAGCCCTATGCAAACCAGAGAGAGCAGGAGCTGATTGACATTATGACCAAACTGTTATCAGGCAGAAACGGGCGGAATTCCGGGCGGGGTCCTATTTCCATGGAACAGCTTTTGTCCATTCTTCCCCCGGAACAGCAGTCCCGGTTTGAAACGATCCAGCTTATGATGCAGACCTTGGGACAGATGTAAAAGAAAGGAGATTTTATGAGTAATTCCTGGAAAGATGATCCCAGACTGAAAGGCGTAGACCCGGCCAGAATATCTGCCCTCTGCTCTCTGGCAGAGGAGCTTTCAGGCGCTCCCAGGGAGCAGAAAATGGCGGTATTCCTCTCTGTCAGCCAAAAAGCGGCAGCCATGAACTTAAATTTTTCCCCAAATGAGAGAGATTTGTTTATTGACATCCTGACAGAAGACATGCCGCCGGAAGAGAAAAAGCGGGTCCGGCTCATCCAGTCCCTGGCCCTGAAAGCAAACCGAAACCATCATACATAAAGCTCTTGTGGCAAAAAATCCCCTCCGTATCATTTCCTGTACAGGTATTGTTCATGGGGAACATCTTCTTGTCCG
>CANRXD010000140.1 GCA_947643685.1 uncultured Clostridium sp.
GTCAATTGACAGCAAAATGCATCAAATGGAAACATCGGACAACAAATGCGTCCGTAATCCAATCCAATCGGAATCCAAATCCGAATCGGAATCCAAAGCGGATATATGCTCCGAGCCCCAGGCGGCTGCGGAGCCGGAAACGCCACCTGTGATTACCCTGCAGCTGAATACCGGGGAGGAATATCCTGTCACACAGAAAGACATGGAGGGGTGGATGGCGCTTTACCCGGCTGTTGACGTGATGCAGTGCCTGCGGAACATGAAAGGGTGGCTGCTGTCCAATCCGACCAAGAGGAAGACAGCAAGGGGGATCACGCGATTTATCACTACATGGCTGCAAAAGGAGCAGGATCGCGGAGGAACGCCGGGGTACAGACCGGCATATAACCAGGGAATGGCAGGTGCTTCCGGGGTAGAGCGTTTTGCGGCAGGAGCGAGGGAGTGGGCGAACAATGGATAAACAGCAGTTTGCAACATTGACAATCGGGATTAAATCGGCTTATCCAGCATCAAAGATACTGGAGGATTCGGCATCAATGGATTTCTGGTACCTGATGCTGAAAGATATCCCCTACGAAGTGGCTGAAAATGCCGTTATGGAGCATATATGCACCAATGTATTTCCCCCGAACATAGCAGAAATCCGAAAGTTGTGTATGGAACGGTGTAGACGGCCAGCACTCAGTTTTGACGAGGCGTGGGGTGTGGTACAGAAAGCGATATCCACATATGGCCGGGAGCGCCCGCATGAAGCCTATGAAACCATGGATGAAATGACTTTGGCTGTGGTAAAGAACCTTGGATGGACCAGACTATGCCTGAGTGAAAACCAGGCGGCTGACAGAGCGAATTTCAGGGAGGCATACGAGGCCAAGGCCGGAGTTCTGCAAGACAGTAATCAGCTGCCGGAATTTGTGGCAAAGGGGAAGGCATTGCTGCAAGAGCAGTATATTCCGCCCATTGAAGAAAAACCGGTACCGAGGATAGGGATCACGGAGCGTCCGCCGGATCCCAGGGCGGATCTTACGCAGGAGCAGCTGGAGGAACGGGCAAAGAAATTTGAAGAGGCGAGAAGGAGGATTTTAGGTGGCTAAAGCAAAGCGGAGTGAAATCATACAGGGTACCGAAAAGGAATTTCTGGATGTATTCAACCGGCTCTGCTATTCCAGAAGCTCTTGGCAGGTATGGGCGGACTTGATCAGCGCAATAGCGTGTACTTTAAGCAATGTGACAGATCGGACACCAAAGCACTTTGAGGCAAGGGAAAAGGAATATGCCCAGTGCATAGAGAGGCTCGGCTCGGTGGAGACGCCGGCAGAGATACTCCATATCATCGTTATGGCCCTGGAAAATGAGCCGGAGCAGGATTTCCTCGGGAAAATGTACATGAACCTGAACCTGGGAAACCACTGGAAAGGACAGTTTTTTACCCCATACAACGTGTGTAAAATGATGTCCCAGATGACCGTGGGGAATGTTGACAGGCAGATTGAAGAACAGGGCTACATATCCATTTGCGATCCGGCCTGCGGCGCTGGGGCGACACTGATAGCGGCGGCAAATACCCTGAAAAGATCCAAATACAATTTTCAGAACCATGTGATTTTTGTGGGGCAGGATGTGGATCGGGTGGTGGCACAGATGTGCTATATCCAGCTTTCGCTCCTTGGGTGCGCCGGTTATATCTGCGTAGGGAATACAATCACCAATCCTTTGACCGGGACGGTGTTATTCCCCAGGGAAAACGAGGGGCAGGAGATGTGGTATATGCCAATGTTCCATTCGGACATATGGCAGTGGAGAAAGATATTTCATTCGCTGGGAAGTATGGGTGGAACCGTAACCACCGAAAAAACAGTGGAAAAAGAGCACTTTTATATGTTTTTCGATTTTGAAGAAAAGGAGGCGCAGTATGGAGAGCAAAGGATTTGAAGAAACTCTGTCGGAAAAGAGCAAAGAGGCTCTGCAGTCGGAAACATGGCAGAAAGTCAGGGATTGCATAAAAGAGAAAAGGGAGGTCAGGCACTTCACGGCCGAAAACACAGCAGAGAATGGATACTGGAGAGGAAAATGGTGACTCTGGGAAAGGCGATTCGGTTGTGGAGCAGACGGAGGAAGATCCGGAGGCTGGCGAGGCTCCGCCGACGGAGCGAGCAGAGGCGGAAGAGGAGGATATTACGGATAATGGAGCAGATGATGATGTGATTCCTATGGGAACAGCATCTTTGGAAGAGATCGTTACAGGATTGCCTGCACCGACCGCGGAGGAAATTGCGGCTGCCAAAGAAGAGAATGCTAAGACCGTCAGGCAAAGGGCCGTGGAGAAGCTGGAAAAGGAACGGGAATCTGCAAAAGACAGCACATTCGCAGATCCTATCATCGAATATCTCCTGAAGCGTTGCAATGAGGATGAAGGAATGGCCGAGGATGTGGCGCAGGAGCATAAGACCTGGCAGAAATGCTTTGATTATATTTATTCCCAGGCGAGGAAGCAGGCAAAGGGGAATTGCGCCGCTGTCCGTGATGATGTGGTATATGAATGGGCCGAGGATTACTACCACAAAGACGATAAGGCTGAGGAAGAGAAGAAAGCCAAAAAGGCAGCTGAGGCCAAGGCCAAAAAGTCAAAATCTGCGGAGGAAAGAAAAGCGGTGAGGGCAAAGAACACCACCGATAAGGCAGAAAAGGCTCCGGTTCCGCCAAAAGCGGAAGCACCAAAAGTCCCGCCCAAACATAAAAGGAATGGGAAAGAGATGGATGGCCAGCTTGATATGTTTGCCACGATGGGTATGTAGGAGGCGGTTATATGGATAAAAGAGCACTGTCGGCAATACCAAGGCCGGCGCTTACGGATAAAAATAAAGAGATGCCGCTGCTTGTGCCAGATATGTGTTACTTGGCAAAGGCAGAAAGGCGGGAAGTGAACGGGACTGATACGCTGATCATCAATTTTTTCAGAAATAATAAAACAGAATTAAAACCGGAATTCCGCACGTTCTGCCAGATGGATGATTATATTTCACAGGATCTGACAACGGAAAAGACCAAATGGAAAACTGGCGCGGTTAATTATCTGACAGGGTACCTTTACTGGCATAAGGACAGCGGAAATATTGTTATAGCGTCTGTAGGAGAAAGGGAAGCGATATTAGATTTTCTCCATGATTTCAGGAAGAAACACGGGATTGACGATCAGAGAATGACGATTGCCCGGGGCGCTGCTGTAGACAGCGAGGTCGAGAACCGGATTGATGAATATCAGGATTCGATCAAAGAGTGGAAACTGCGGGAGCGGCATAAAAAGGAGAAAGCGGAGATTGATCTGCAGATGGAAAAGTTCGGCTCCCTTCCGGCTGATTATGAGCAGTTTGTAAAGGAGACGGTATTTAGCGATGAAAACTATATCTTTTACAGCAGGCCGAAAGAGAGGGCGTATTGCACAAAATGCGGGCATGATTTTGAACTTCGGAAGGACGGCTTGTATCATAAGAAAATTGCGATATGTAATGATATAGATCAGGTAAAGCACAATAGAACAGTCCGGTGCCCTTACTGCAATAGCTATCTGATGTGCAAGAGTGAAGGAATGGGAAGACAAAAGCTTTTTGCGGTTCAGTGGAGCGTGCTGGTGCAGAAATATGGAGAAGAGGTGCTGGTTCGGTATTTCTGCCATACAAAGGATTTCCGTGGCGATTTTCACAATCCAGCTATAGATAGTTTTGAGAGATACAGAACAGTACATACAGAGAAGAAAGCCATGGATTTTGAATGGTATAGGTTTAAGAGTACGCAGGAGGTTCGGTGGTGCTTTTACAAAGATAGAGGCTATGGGTACTTCTCTCCGCCTGAAACGGTCGCTCCAAGGAGTGTGGTACTGTACAACAAAAATCTTTCGGGGGATGTGGCCGGAACCTGCATGAAGTACAGCGCAGTTGATATTTATGTGGATAAGGTGGTTCAGAACAGCCAGATCCTCAATAAGCCATGGTGCATAGACTGGTATTTCAATTCATACCGGAAAAAGCCGTACCTGGAGCAGCTGCTAAAGGTTGGATTCTATAAATTAACGCGGGAGGTTCTGGAGGATCATGATTGTCCGGAATTTGAGGATGGAAGGACAATTCTGGAGACGCTGCAGGTGAATAAGCTGCAATTTAATATGCTCCGCAAGATAGGGGATCCATCTGTGAGGGATGTTAGAATACTACAGTATGCTGGAGAGATTCGGCAGGAAGATTTTGACATACTCCGCTATATCCATGATGAAAGCTATGATCGGATGTATCAAAAGTATCTCGATATGCGTCGGTACACCACGATTTACAAGCTGGATAAATACATAAATAAACAGCGGATTGTTCATGACCGAGATTATTTTGACTATATCGGGTGGCTGGAAGAGATGGGCTATGATATGCGGAATGAATTTAACCTGTTTCCCAGAGATTTCAAGAAAGCCCATGATGATAAGTCAAAGGAGTATACCAGATTCAAGGATAAGCAGGCCAAAGAGGATGAAAAGCGGTTTAAAAGACTGTTAAAGCAGCTCCGCAAGGAAACGGCGGATGTGGATGCCATGAATCTGAGGATTGAAGGTATGTTCATCCGGCTGCCGAAAGAACTGGATGAATTGAAGAGAGAGGGAGAAACACTGCACCATTGCGTAGGAACATACCGGGACAAAGTAGCCAGAGGCGATACCATGATTTTCTTTATCCGCTTGGAAGCAGAACCGGATCGGCCGTTTTACACGCTGGAGTGGAAAGGCCGGGTAATTCAGTGCCGGGGATTTAAAAATTGCGATATGACACCGGAGGTCAAGGCGTTTGTGAACATATTTCAGGAGAAAATGGTGGAATATGAGGAAAAGCCGGTGAACCGGAGAAAGGCGGGATAAAATGGCGGACAAGGCAAGGCATAAGATCAGAAATCTGCTTATGAAGCTGAATGATGAAGACCGGAATACCCTTTGCTGTCTCCTGATCAAAGCGGGATATGCGGCCAGAATTGGAAAGGAGCGGCCCGGCGGAAAGGGCCAGACGATGTATTTCGTGGAATTTTGGGAGGAGGATGCAGATGCATAGAAAAGTGTGGATGCCGAAGGGCATAGCAAGAAAGCCGGCTGCGAGAACAGAAACGTATCTGAAATACGGATTTGTTATTACGGAATGTGAGAAATACTTATGTCCAAGGTGCGGAGGCGTTCTGAACGCAGGACCGAATTACCAGCCAAAATACTGCGATCAGTGCGGACAGAAAGTCAGCTTCAAAGGAACTGAGTGGAAGGAAGATAGGGAAATGGGATTTGCAGAAAGGGGAGGAAAGCATGAACAGGTCGAAAATCGAGTGGTGTGATCACACATTAAATCCGATTACGGGATGCCGGCATAACTGTGAATACTGCTATGCCCGGCGCATGGTTGCCCGGTTTGCCGGTGATGTAAGGCTGAATAAGATGGC
>CANRXD010000141.1 GCA_947643685.1 uncultured Clostridium sp.
GGACTGATGGCAGCAATAATTTTTCTGTCATCGGTCAGGATTACAATTCCCGCCCAGGCATCGGATATCTGGCCTCAGAAGGCAACGGCGCCGTTTTATTGTCTGGATGGCGGAAAGGGATGGAAGACGGTGGATCGGTATGACAATTATAAATATGATACGCTTCCTTCCCCGCTTACGGTGACGCAGACGAAACGGCTTTTCTGGGCATATCCCTCCAACTGGCAGGCCTTAAAGCAGGCATCGCAGAAATATGATCCGGCGCTTTACGCTCAGATTGCTTCCACATTATCGGGGCCCAATACAGTAAAAAAGGTTAAGGACAGCGGAACAACAAAATTTGCCTGGGTGGCGGATAATCCGGAAATTGAGGCGCGGGCCATTGCCGTTATGGAACAGGCCTCTGCGGAGGGAACAGGGACAGGAAAAGCAGCGCCGGAGGCCATAAGAGAAGCAACATCAGAAGAAAAGGCAGTATCGTTTTCGGTACTGCCCTTCTCCGATGGACCAGGGGCTTTAGATACGGAATTTGTTCTGGGAAGTGAATTTATTCGGGATATTGCGAAGATTGAACCCCAGAGCGTCTGGGACAATGGATCCACCGGAGGAAATGTGGGATGGCTGGATGCGTCCCAGGACAAAAATATTGCAAAGTCTGCCATGGGTGAAAACCTTTATGAAATCACCTGGAGTGGTGATTCCATAAAAATACATAACAATGGGTCGGCGGTGGCCAATGAAAATGCGGTGGGCAGTACCATGTCGGAGGAGGAAAAATACAATAAAACCATGGTGCGGTATAAGATTACCATGCGGGGAAATTCTGGCTGGTATACAGAGGGGAGCTGGAATGACGACTATCTCCATCAGTGGATGGATTTTAAGGCATGTATCAATGCGCCGGACCACCAGAGGCTTTATAAGGCGGATATCCGGATTGCCCCATCGGACATGTTTTTTTATCTGGTTATCAGTCAGGACGGAACGGGAGATAATCCGTCGCCGGAATACGGGAGTGATGATCCGGAGCTTACTTTTTGCGTTTACAGGCATGAAGAGACCTTTGAATCCCATTATAATGTGAAACTTAAGAAGCTGGATGACGAGACCGGAATGCCACTTAAGGGAAGCCAGTTTTATCTTTATGAAAGGTTTGAGGATCAGAATTTGCTGGGCGGGGATGAATCCGATGCCGGACTGTCCAGGGAAAAAATAAGTTTTTCACCATGGGAGGATTTTCAGATATTTTCGGAGGGCACTACGGATGAAAATGGAATGCTTACCCATACAGATACCAGAAGATATGAATATTCCAAGACATATTGTGACGGGCATGGGATACCTCAGTGGGCCGGGATGCCGGAAGCCGAAGGAGATAAAGAGTTCGGCGGGGAAGTGGAGATCGACGAGGACAGCATAGAGCAGACAAAGGACAAGAACCGGGCGGCAGCTCAGGCGTGGATGGATCTTGTGGAGGCATGTGAGCAGGAAGCAGCAGCCGGGGGCGGGACGCACTTTCACTGGATGCAGGATGAAGATGCATATGAAGAGGTGAGCCATGTACTGGAAAACGGAAGCCTGGAGGATGCCGACTCCGAAAACGGGGAGGAAAAAGCCAGGGATGTGGACTTGGATGATTCAGGAGAAAGTGCGTTTGAAAGCTCAGGGTGTAAAGCAGATTGCGAGGAGACCTATGAGAAGTTTACCGGATTGAGATTTACATATACGTGGAAGGAAATTCAGGCCAGAACAGGATATATTCTCCATGATCTCCATTCGGATGATATTCCCATTGAGATGGTAACAACCACATCGTCGGAAGCGGGTGCAAAATCCGTTGTGGCAGAGGGAAGCAGCCAGGATATTCTGGAAAATATCTGGTATTCCGGAAACACAGAAGCCAAAGAGGTACGAAATAGTGATGGTAAAAAGAATGAGGAAGTCATAGAAGATGCGGGATGGCCCATGCAGGCGGTATCCCTTTTTACAGAGCGGATGATAGCCGCGTTACCGGCTCCTGCTACGAGCTTTGATACGTCCGCTGAAGTGTTCGATGCCATTGCCGCGGATGTCAGAGCCGTAGCTGCGGCCACAGCATCCAATGCGGCTGCCGTGGGGACCGTAGCCGCCGCCACAGCATCCAATGCCATTGTCGTGGGGACCGTAGCCGCCGCCACAGATTCCAATGCGGTTGCCATGGGGACCGTAGCCGCCGCCACAGATTCCAATGCGGTTGCCATGGGGACCGGGGTCACTGCCACAGATGCAGATGTGATTTTTCCATGGGAAAGGAGACTTGTGCAGATATTCTCTTTGCGGGGGACGGAGGCCTCCGGAGAAGACAGTGATGACAGTGACTGGGAAGAGAGCGGAGGAGGGGATTTTAATTCTTATCTGGATATGGCGAAAGAGGATGGGATCCGGCATCTGGAGACTGGGAAATCAGATCTTTTTTCTCACAACAAAAATATGGAGGACGGTGTTGATTTCTGGGAGGTCCGTGATCACAGAACAGAGGGAAGAATCCATATTAACAAAAGAGACTTGGACCTGTATAAAAAGGAAGGCAACCAATATTCCTCTTATGGAGACACTGAGGGAGACGGGACCCTGGAAGGGGCTGTTTATGGTTTATTTGCCGCTGAGGATCTTGTGCATCCTGATGCGGAACTGGCTCAGAATGGAAATCTGACCAATACAGGGATTGTTTACCGTAAAAATGATCTGACAGCTACGGCGGTAACAGACAGAAACGGGGATGCCGATTTTCTGGTGTATACAAGGGCACCGGGAATGACGTACAGCTATGAGGCAGGTTGCCCAGTAAAACGGACGGATGTGGACTGGACCGGGCCGGAAAACGTGTATGAAAAAAACCAGAAGGAAAATGGAAATTGCTGGATTGGACGTCCGCTGCTCCTTGGGAAATATTATGTAAAAGAATTATCCAGAAGCGAAGGATATGAGCTTTCTGTAAATGGAATTTCCAGAGAATGGTCCAATGCAGGGGCAGGTTTTGAAACACCACCGCATATTGGTTCAGCGAGCGGAACCGCTGTGGTTTCTCTTCCGGAGATTTCGGCTTCTATGGAAGGAGAAGATGGCAATGGTACCGGATATGATCAGCTTCCTTTTTCTATTACATCTTCAGAAACAGTCAATTCCGTTTTGGGAACAGACGGATATGAGATTATTGTATCAGGGCTCCCAAAGGATACAGAATTTTACCGCGTAGATTCCGGAGAGAGGGAGGTGACCGGTCCCCATGTGACAGGAACAGTGGAGGTGTCGGTAAAGGATAAGAATGGAAACCAGGTCTGGAAGAAGGCGGAAAGTGACAGGAGCAATGTGAAATATGAGCCGGAATATGATGAAAAGGGAAATCTTATGGGGCAAATTCCCTTAAGCCGCGTGGAATGGCAAATACTGAAAGCGGAGCAGGTTCCCAGAAGTGCACTTATGAAATTAGAACGTCTGGAGCTGGAACAGGACAGGCCGGAACTTCAGGAAAAGATTAGAGACCATGACTTGTCAGATGAAACCGATGCCGCATTTCTATACATAAAGGCAGAGGTGGAACGGATTTTAAAGGAAAATGGCTATGAAATCCCTGTAAACTGGAAAGGTGTGTGCTCTTCTGAGGATACTCCGGTTTATAGCCGAGGTGTGAAAAAAGGACAGCCGGATCTGTATGGTATGACGGCAGCTCCGGGTATGACGGCAGTAAAAACCGTGTATGGAGCGGCAGTTGTACAGCTTCCTCTAAAAAATGCGGGGACAGATAACTCGGTTAATGATGTGATAATGGAAATTTTCGCCTGGTATCAGAACAATCCACAGTGGAGTTTTGGCGGAATTGATGCGGTGAAGAAAGAGGGAGATACATATACAGTGATTTTATATGCCGGCGCGTCCATACGGGGAAGCCGGAGATTTTTCACTATGGAAATGAAGAACGGAAAACCGGAGGTGGATAGAGTATATTCGGTTCTGGAAAATCCTAAAACCCTTCGCTGGGAATATCAGGAGTATGTATCGTCCGGTGAATACCAGTATTTTGTGGAGCGGCAGTATTACATGGGGAGCCAGGGAGAAAAGAGGTACTATATTGATGTAACACTGACGCCAGCGGTCATGATGAACCCGGATGGGAAAATCCAAAAAATAAATCATCAGGTTATGGTATATCATTCCCGGGGGGAAGAAATCGTAGATTATCTGGAAGGCGACAAAAGCCATGGATACAGAGTACCCCTGACCAGGACGGAAGACAAAATGGAAATTACCACAGAAATGGAACTTACAGAAACGGATGTACCGCTTACAGAAGTGACATACGATGCAGGTACAGGGAGTTACAGGATTCTGGTGAAGGCAGAGGGAACAGACAGCTATGGGAAGAGATTTACTGATGAAAATGGAAGGCTGTCGCTTTCATTTATGGCAAAACTGCCTGAAAAGCAGGTGGTACTGTCAGAAGAAGATATGAAGCAGCTGGGGAACGGGAACGTATATGGATATCGGTCAGGCGATGTCATCGGATATGCAGAATATCTGATGCGGTTTGGCGGCGCCTCTTTTTGTGTGTCTGTGAATGCCAAAGACAATGGTTCAGATACCTATATTGCCACAAAACAGCTGATTTACCGGGGTCAGAATAAGATAAGTGAGGATGGAGGCTCCAAAAATACACCGGTTCAGGTTCTGGAACGGCCTATTAAGCAGAAAATTAAGGTACTTAAGGATGTTATGGATGGGGAAGCCATTGGAAATTTTCGGTTTAAGCTTTATTTAAAATCAAATCTTGAACGGTTGTTCTGCGGGGAAGACGGAACCATAGTGTGGATGGATAAGGATGGGCAGCAGGTAGATGCAGAGCTATATCATAAAAACTTTCCGGAACTGGTCCAAAAGTTATATACGAAGGAGACCTCAAGGAGGCTTCTGGAGACGATATCTGTAAAAATAGAAAATGGGGCAGAGGGAAAGTCAGACATGGAGCTTTACAATTATGAAAAGTTTTTCCATGGGATACAAGTGGCCAATACAGATAAATGGAGAAACGAATCGGAAATTTTAAATTCCTCTTTTAAACCATTTACACAGGGGTTGTATACAAAGACAGAAAATACAATAAACAGTTCTGGAGAAGCGAGAGAAAATGCCAGACGTTCCGATGCAGTACGCCAATTTGCAGTTACCTGGTATCTGAAAGAGCATATGGGTACGGAAGAAACGGCAGCATATACGGATGAACGGTATGATAAAGCTTTATATGCGGCAATTCTGGAGGCGGAGAAATATCTGAAGCCATTCTTTCTCTATGATCTGGATTCTCTCTACGCCATTTCCTGGGATACAGAAAAAGAAGGGGGGATTGACAAGGATATGACGACGCTGGCCGCAGGCCATGTAAAGCAGAATGGAGAG
>CANRXD010000142.1 GCA_947643685.1 uncultured Clostridium sp.
GAATAGGTCTTCACCGGCTGATGCACAAAATCTACAATATCCGCAAACTTCAAGATATCATCCAGCTTTGCATCAATCTCTTCTCTCTTGAACCCGATCATCGTACCATTTAAATAAATGTTTTCCAGGCCGGTATATTCGGAATTAAAACCGGCGCCGAGCTCCAAAAGAGCAGATACCCTTCCATCCAAGTCCACCGCTCCGCCCGTCGGATTCAAAACACCGGTGATGATTTTCAGCATCGTGGACTTACCGGAGCCGTTTGTCCCGATAATCCCCACAGTCTCTCCCTTATTCCCCTCAAAAGAAACATTATTCTGCGAATAATGCTCCGTATACCGCTTCTTTCTGGATAAGCCAAGCGACTCCTTCAACCGGTCACTTGGCTTATCATACAGCTTATACATCTTGCTGACATCATTTACAGAAATTGCCACTTCACTCATATATCCACACTCCATCACAGTACATCTGCAAAATGTACCTTCAGACGTTTAAAAATCACGGTCCCCAGCACAAATACGACCAAGGTAAATCCCCAGAAATAAAGGGTCTGTCGGGGGCGCTCCCAGAATGCTACCTTATAGATAAAGGTATCTCTATAACCTGACGTAATATAGTAAAGAGGATTCAGCTTAAATATCGTTTTCGCCGCCTGAGAAATCTCCATCGTATCCAAATTCCACATAATCGGCGTCACCCAGATTCCCACCTGTAAAATAATGTTAATCACCTGGGTCAAGTCTTTAAAAAACACGACAATTGCCGAAGTGGCGTAGGAAAGCCCCAGCACCAAAACCAATAAGCAGAAGGAATAATAAAACAACTGCAGGTAATAGACATCCGGAAATTGACCATAACTGCAATAAATGATAACCACCAACGCCACAAATGCTATATGGACAAACAAAGCCGAAATCATTTTCACAACCGGCAAAATACTGATCTTAAACACTACTTTTTTCACCAAATAAGAGTATTCGTTCAGCGTGTTCGTCCCTGCTCCCCACGCATCAGAAAAGAAAAACCATGGAACAATACCGGCAATCAGCCACAAAACAAAGGGAACCTCTACGCCCTCCCCCATGGAAATATCCGGCGAACGCAAGCCTTTCTGAAACACAAACCAATAGACCAGCACCGTCACGATCGGCTGAATAAATGCCCAGATCACACCGAAATAAGAACCTGCATATTTCGTTTTAAAATCATTTTTTGCCAGCGACCAGATTAACTTTCTGCTGGCAAACACCTCTCTGGTGAGGGAAAACATTCTCTTAATATCTGACATCTATTTTCCACCTTTGCTATTGGTATACTCTGTGATACCTCCCCACCTCTGATCTTTCTCGGAAATGATCAGATCCGCCTTCGTCATCCCGTCAGGCAGCGGCCATTTTACCCCAATCTCCGGATCGTCCCACTTCAATCCACCTTCATCGTTGGGATGATAAAAATCGGTACACTTATAGGCAAATTCTGCCGACTCTGACAACACGACAAAGCCGTGGGCAAAATTTTTCGGGATGAAGAACTGCTTCTTATTTTCCGCCGAGAGAATCACCCCATGCCATTTTCCATAAGTCTTGGAACCGGGCCGCAAATCCACCGCCACGTCAAAAACCGCGCCGCTCACCACCCTTACCAGCTTGTCCTGGGGAAAATGGATCTGAAAGTGAAGCCCCCGCAGCACTCCCTTTCTGGAACTGGATTGATTGTCCTGTACAAATTCCAGATCAATTCCTGCCGCTTTATAATCATTATAATTGTAGGTTTCCATGAAATATCCGCGCTCATCCCCGAACACTGTCGGTGTAATCACCTTAAGCCCTTCGATTTCACAAGTTTCAACTATAATCTTTCCCATTTTTACTTCCTTTCTAATCCTCTTTTTCCATACTTCGGAAATTCCATTTTCCCACTCAGAATAACACATCCCCTTCGCTTCGTCTATCACTATCGCCAAAGTTTCCTTTTCCAAATAGAGTCTGTCTTTCTTCGTTACATCCGGAAGGTTCCATGGAGAAGAACATAGATAAAATCTCCGTAGAGCAATGCTGCAATATAAAGAATCCCCAAAGTCAGCAGCAAAATCTCTCTTCGCCGGCCAATACCTTTTCCGACAGACACCGCCATGTCTTCATTCACTTCTTCATTTTCTTCTTTATTTTCTTCTTTTTCTTCTATGTCTGCTTCCCCTTTTTCACACCAGAACATTGCCCCTCCATATGCGAGAAACCCAATCACACACAGATAATACCTCGCCTGATAGCCGCCCATATAGCCCGCCGAGCAGTAAGTCCGGTAAGCGCTCAAAAACTGTGTGAGGCCGGTTACGATCATTCCGCCCAAAAGCGCAAAATACATCGGCGCCATCTTCGACTTTCTCACCACCGCCCTGATTCCCTGTCCGACACTTAAGATCAGAACAAAACCGGGGCCAATCCAGGAGACAAAATTCCGGGCTTTATCCAAGGTCATCGGCCCATAGATGGTTACCCAGCTGGATATAAACTGGCGCCAATAATATCCGGCATACTCTAAAAATGTGTACTGAGCCGGCCTTTGATCTTCCGGCACAAAAAAACCGGTCTGTATATATGCGTCATAGTGCAAAGTCTGAAGCGAGGGTTGGACTCCTCCATATCTGCTATAAAGATACAGATAATACGCAATGGGAACCAGATAGAAAACCAAAGTCACTGCAAAATAACGGTTCCAGACAATTTGAAATCCCCTTTTGTGAATCAACTCATTGATCAACACCAGAAGCAGTGCAACCACCAAAATCTCCCCGGCTGTCAGCTTCGATAACATCGTCACAAAAAAGCCCATTCCTACCAACAGATATGTGCCCTGATTGATCTGATTTTCATAATACCGCAAAAGCCCCCAGAAAAACAGGACCATACCGGTAAATGCCAAATTATCGTTACTTACTCCCGCCCCTGTATAGGCGAGCATAGGCACGGAAACGGCACTGACTGAAAAAATGACATGAGGCAAGATTTTCTTTGTGTATTTTCGAAGCCTGGAATAGCCGAGATAAAAACAGAGTGCCATGGTTCCTGCCGTCAGAAAGATATTGGCATATCTCAGAAGCTTGATATTGACCGTCATCTGATCGCCTTCTTTCCTCATTCCGGAAAAAGGTTTCATCATATGATAATAAAGCGGAGGATGGCCCAGATAATTCCACTCATCCTGCTGTATCTGATACGTCTGCCTTCCGTCATGTTCCTCCAACAAACTGCAGGCATGCATATCTTCAAAATCAGGAACCAGCTGATCCGAATGTTCGTTTAGATAGCAGACATATCCAATATGAGCGCCCTCGTCCGGAATCTCGCCTACTTCCGCCGCGAAGAAAAATAATTTAAACACAAAAAAGAAAAAGACTGTTCCGTATATAAATATAGGAATTTTAGCAATTTTCCGTTCCATAAAACCTCTCCTACCCAAAGGGCACATATACATTCATTTTCATATTTTTTTCGTCGATAGGATCTTCATTGATATAAAAAAAATCATGAAATACACATTGATCCGTACAGATGACCGTTATGGCGCTCCCCTCGTCACTGTCCGAATAACAGGAAACCATCGCTTCCCCAACCGTCATCTTTGAACAATCCAAAGACAGCCTGACGTAGGTGTTGTCCTCCAATTCTGAAACATCAATCTGCTTCCGTTCCACATAATCGCCCTGCCTGAACTCCAAAGTAAATTCACCTTTGTTTTTCCGGCCAAAGGTTCCCGTTTTGACCGCAATGCACAAAGAGTCATACTCCAACATATTGGGATGGATATCCAGAGGCTGTCTCATGAACCTGTTCTTTGTCACTTCTCCGGCCGGCACCAGATGCTCTTCCCTATTGGAGGAATCTGCAAAGGTTTTTTTCTGGCCATCCAGCAAATGCTGCAGTTTCATGCCGGCTTTTGCCACATAGCTCATCGCACCGGATTCTGCCACAAGCAAATTCACCATAAAAATCAAACAAAAAGCCAATATGGCTGCCAATATTTTTTTTACTTTTTGACTTTGCTGCTGCTTCTTTTCCATAATATTCTATCCCTGATTCAGCTTTTCACAGAGTTCCCCAATGAAGGGAAACAAATTCTGCCCGTTGCAGTATTCCTCATTTACCGCCAGATGTTCTACCACGGGCTGATACCCCCTGCATATCTTCTCCAAATGCTTGGCAATATTCAGAGGACTCGCATCGGAAAGTGACGTGATATGAGGATTAAAAGCCGCTAAATCTTTATTCCCATAGGTATTCGTAATCACATTTACATCAAATACTGCCATTTCAAGAGGCGGATAACTGGGATGAGGAGACACCATCAGAGAAATACCTGCATAAGACTCCTCCAAAACCAAGGCATACTGATCAATGGACATTTTCCCCAAGGAATACATCACTTTACCTTTTCCGAGAGCCACCGGCTCATGCCACTCTCCGGCTGAAACGATCTCCCAGGCTGCCGCATCCTCATACTGCTCCGCCCACCTTCGCAGAGCTTCCACAACCAGTTCAAACGCATTCCTTTTTGTCCCCGGACGCCCATACACCAGAATCTGTTTTTTCTTATGCACCTGCGGCTGCATCTTGGACAGATAATCTTTCAGCCCTTGATTCAGCACCGGTGCAAACTCCATCTCTGCCTCAAACCGATACCCGTTCTTCACAAAATACTCTTTAAGTTCATGAGAATTAAATATGGCAATCTGCCGGAAGCTGCTGCGATAAGTCGAGTCTGCCAACATATAGTGTGTAGACCAAGGATAAAATCCCGGCTCATAATCCTGAATGAAATAAACAAACGGCTGCGGGGACAGGAACTCTGTCTCCATAAGTTTACGATAAGCTTCCTGGACACAGTACGCGGTCCACCATCCGGTAAATACAAAATAATCGTTTTCTGAAACAGGTAAGGATAAGCCGTCACGAAACGCAAACGAGATAATCTGCCTCCTCTCAAAACTCTCCTCTTCACTGCTTACAAAAGCAAATTCTCCCGAATATTTTTTGACCGCTTCTTCGGAAGGCTGTGCATCTGCCAAAATAATTCTGGAATTCCACCCAAGTGCCTCTGTCAATTCAGCAAAAAACTTGAGAGCTGTCGCAATCCCGCCAAACACATGCTCTGTATTAATAGAAGGAACCACCAAATTAATCCTTTTTTCCGGATATGTCACCTTCCGAAACCGCATCGGGTGAATTTCTCCAACCGTGCCCTCCGAAAGCTTCACCACATGAAACTGCTCTTTTTCCGTCACTGTCGGCACACAGTTGGAGTAATCCAGGTTTTTATTATAATAAGGATCTCCAAGCTCACGATATTTTTTATAGGCAAGCGCCGA
This sequence comes from uncultured Clostridium sp., assembly GCA_947643685.1. Classification (GTDB taxonomy): domain Bacteria; phylum Bacillota; class Clostridia; order Lachnospirales; family Lachnospiraceae; genus CANRXD01. Next base: position 5,369 of record CANRXD010000142.1, read on the forward strand.
CATGGAAAAATCAATGTCGGGAATATAGGAATCCCGGCTTTTGGATTCATAATGATA
>CANRXD010000143.1 GCA_947643685.1 uncultured Clostridium sp.
ACCCGGACATAGACGCTTTTTTCTATTAAGGACTTTTTGCAATAGGGGAAAACTGGCATCAGGAATTTCTGATTCCGGTTATTTCGAAGCTGGGAAACATGCAGATAAAGTGCATGGATTTATTCGAAAAAGCCAACAGAGACGTTTACGGACATTCCGTGGCTGCTGTTTTACCGTTTCCTCTTTCTGACAGAAATCATGTCTTAAAGTGATTTTGTATTTTGCACAGGCTCCCTTTTCGCCATTATTAACGAACAGGAGCCTGTGTTTTTCCTCACTTCTTATGTTGTTGGTAAAAATCTTTCAAATCTTTTTTCACATGATCCGGCAATTGTGTCTTCCTGACGCCACAAATTGCACCCTCCAGCGCCAGCAGTTTGTGGATACAGGCCGACTCATCTATCTCCTGAATTTTCAGCCATGCCTGTTTCGCGCCCAGCGCTTTCAAATCGCCTTCTGTAAAAATCCCAACCTGATTAAGCTGCATCTCTACAACGGCTCCTATATTTGGCAGCTTTGATAGCTGTCCCATATCTGTACCTCCCATAATTGTTCGGATACTCTCCGAACTGTCCTCCTCCGAAATCCATTTACATATTTTTATACCTGCATCCGGTTTCGTAATAGTCTTTCATCACATCTTCCGGTACCATACTTCCTCCGGTTCCCCATACGATATGAACTGCATTCTTCATTACATGTTCCAGATTCATCTGCTTAACATATCTGTGCCCTTCTTCTGTACCACAAACCCAGCATGGACCAGCCATACCGGCCAAAGCGCTGGGTTCCAGATAAATCTCTTCCGAATCAGCCAGTTTTGCAAGCAGCCGATACATGTGTTCATCTGTGACGGTATAGCTTCCACTTAAAAACGGGGCGATGGTATGGCCGACAAAATGCGATGCGCGGCCCACGGCAAGTCCATCCGCCGCGGTTTTATTATCAATCCCAAAATCCTGTACACACACCCGGTCATGGCATCCGGTCATCAGACCCAGAAGCATACACGGCGCATGGGTTGGCTCTGCAAAAAAACAATGGACGGCATCCTTATATACCTGCTTCAATCCAAAAGCCACACCTCCGGGACCGCCGCCCACTCCACACGGAAGGTAAACAAAAAGAGGATGACTTTCATCAGGAATAATTCCCATGTCATCAAGCTGCTTTTTTATTCGCAATGCCGCTACGGTATATCCCAAAAACAAGGTCCTGGAATTTTCATCATCCACGAAATGGCAGCGGGGATCACCTGCTGCCTGCTTCCTTCCTTCTGCAACCGCCAGGCTGTAATCATCTTCATATTCCACAACGGTTACTCCTTTGCTCCTCAACAGATCTTTCTTCCACTGGCGCGCATCCGCAGACATGTGAACCGTTACCTTGAATCCGAATTTTGCACTCATAATCCCAATGGATAAGCCCAGATTCCCTGTGGAACCCACTGCAACCGAATATTGGGAAAACAGTTTTTTAAACCTTTCCTCCATGAGGATTGCATAATTATCAGTCCTTTTTAGCATTCCGTTCTCCAGGGCCACATCCTCTGCAAATTTAAGTACCTCGTAAATTCCTCCACGTGCTTTAATGGAACCAGATATGGGCAGATGGCTGTCACATTTCAGCAAAATTTTTCCTTCCATCCCGCCTCTCATTTCTTCCTCCAGAGCTTTCTGCATTTTCGGAATTTCTTTTAAGGGGGATTCAATCATTCCATGGGATTCTTCCGTTTCTGGAAACGCTTTTTCGATATATGGCGCAAACCGCTCCAACCGTGCTTTTGCATCCAGCATATCTTCCATTGTAAGTTCTGCCTGCCTGTCTGCCTCTTCAAAAGTCAGCATTCCCGGATTTTGCCAGAAACATTCTTCCATATCTGTAAGCCTGTTCAGAAGCGGATATTCTTTCTTCCATTCTTCTATTGCCTTATTTAAAATCATACCTCTTCCTCCCACTTTCATTTGGAGTACTCCCGGAAACTCTTTGTGCCCGGATTTGTGAGATGTTTTTTGTCCGAAGTGCACAAATTTATGAAGCGCACATGGAATGTACGTTGATTGAATTTGGACACTTCTGGTGGAAAATCAGCCGCAAAGCTGGGTACAAGGGAGTTCCGGAGAGTGCTCATTTGTATTTTTTACCTACATTTTATCATATCTGCCAGATACAGGCAACCTATCCTGTTGTAACAGTTCAGCCCTGCATCTTCTTGCCCGCGTACCGCGGACAAGAAGCTTGCGGCGTCTGCCTTATGAAGATTTCGGGTAAAAAACGCTTATGAAAACAAGTTTTCAACGCTTTTTTCCCGAAATCTTCGCAAGGCTGAACTGTTATATGACATTGTATTCCCGAAGCAGCTTTTCAATATCCGTGCCTTTAATCTTTTTCAGGGCTTCTTTCAGGGCCAGCTTTTGTTTAAAGCCCAGATCCATTTCAAGCAGACTTTTTCCATCCCTGAGCTGAACCGCTGCATTCAGCAAATCACGAATGTCATAGGTGCTGCCCCAAACCTCCGGTACACCCCGGTCAATATTCAAAAGCGTATAAACTGCCTCCATTCCGGTACGCATGGAGTATTCTGTTGTAAAGATGGTATCACGTGCCGTTTCAGCAAACTGCCCCAGGAAAGCAAAGTTCACTGCTCCCTTCGGTACGACATCCGGACGGTCCCCGGCGGCACGTGGCATGAAAAACGCAGTAATATAAGGCATCATACAGGGTATGGTATTGGCGCTGCTGCCAGCCATATTTTCGATCTCCCCTTCCGGAACACCCATGTGATAAAGCCACTCCATACAGATCTCTTTACCGGTGCAGTCCCGCATCTTTTTCTTCACAAAATTTCCGGGCTTATCGCTGAAAAGACCATAAATCCATCCCACCAGCTGATTCTCAGGCTGGCTGCGGAACTGTGGCTGACGATTAAAAGTCCAGCTCATCAGCCAGTTAGAATCTCTGACTGTGACAATGCCCCCTGTAACAACGCCGCCGCTAAATGGATCGCGCCTGCAGATATTCCTGATATAGGGTACGATCCTGTCATCCAGTGTTGTAACGGTCGCACTCATCCAGTTACTCTGCTCCGGATCAGAGCAAAACTTATCCGGGTGACCGAATGCAGGATCCTGCGCTGCAATTTTCCGCCACATGTCCCAGCCTCCGCCCGGCTTAATCTCTGCATAGAACGACGCAGGCTCATTCTGAGAACCCAAGCTGGAATTTTCCACGCAGCCGCCATTGGTGATGAATACCAGATCATTTTCTGTCAAATCTATAAATTCCGTACGGCCATCCGACAAAAGTTCCAGACGCTTTGCCTGCTTTCGTCCCGGATGTATGTCAAATTCCACATTAACCACCTTGGTATTGTAGTGGAATTGAACTCCAAAGGATTCCAGGTAGCGGATCATGGGAAGAATCATGGATTCATACTGATTATATCTGGTAAAGCGCAGCGCTTTAAAATCCGGAAGCCCGCCGACATGGTGGATAAACCGTTTGAGATAGAGTTTCATCTCCAGAGCGCTGTGCCAGTTTTCAAAAGCAAACATGGTACGCCAGTAAAGCCAGAAATTGGAATCCAGAACTTCTTTATCGAAAAAATCCGTGATACGCTTGTCGTACAATTTCTCATCCGGAGTAAAAAACAGATGCATGATCTCCAGCGCTCCCTTGTCGGACAGCCCAAACTTACCGTCTGTGTGAGCATCCTGTCCACGATTTATGGTAGCCCGCATAAGAGAATAGTTGGGATCTTTTTTGTTCAGCCAATAATATTCATCCAATACGCTGATGCCGTCTGTTTCGATGGACGGAATTGACCGGAATAAATCCCACATTACTTCAAAATGGTTATCCATTTCCCGGCCGCCCCTCATAACATAGCCCAGGCCGGGGTATTCATAACCGTCACAGGCTCCTCCCGGTATCGGATCCTTCTCAAATACATGAACGCGGTCACCGCTCATCTGGCCATCCCGGACCAGATAACACGCCGCCGTCAAAGCTGCCAGGCCGGTTCCAATGATATAGGCAGATTTAGCCTCAACCCCCTCTGGCCTGCGCGGACGGGCAAACGCCTCGTAATTACCACTTGCGTAGTACATCTAAAATCCTCCTGTCGTTTCATATTTGATTTTAGTATGTCCCCGGGATAGTACAAATAAACCGATACGGAAATTTCTGATTTTCCATAGAAACTGCGTTCTTCTGATTTTAGAAATGATAAAAGAATCTGCCATTTTCTGTCCATCAATGGTATTCGGAACAGAATTATTTTTTCTTCCTCAGTTTTAACAAAATCCCCCTCTCGTCTGCCACTTTCTGAAATCGTCCGGCTGCATAGCCCGCCTTTTCTTTTAATGACAGTCCTCCAAACATCTCATCCGTCCTTATCTGCTCCATCACTTTTCTCACATCTTCCAATTCCAGAAGATTTACAGCTAAACAGAAAAATGTCTTTTTCCGCCCATCGTTACAATTGGCAAGCAGCCACTCCAGAATATGGATTTTCTCTTCCTGCTCTGCCCTGTACGCCTCTGCACCGATTTCCTGCTGCTTCTTCAAATCCCTTTTCCGGTTCTGGTGCGTGATAAACGAATCAAACTCATCCATTTTCTCGTATTTTTCACAGGAAAATTCCTCACACTGGTTACAATATTCCGGTTTCCCATGCTGCATACTGCATCTTGCAATTTTGCAGGACTGGTTTCCTTCACCACCGCCGCATCCGGGGCAATATCCGTTCAGCCTCATAGTGCATAACCCACAGTTTAGTCCGCACAAAGAAAATAATAAATCTAATCTGGTAAAATCTTTCAAATTCTGCCTCCTCTGCTATGGCAAGCGTCGTAAGCCCTCTGGTATGGGCAGCTCTGGCCTGAAAACCAGAAATTATCGATTACCATCTTTAATAAACATAATCAGTTTTTCTACATCATCAAATTCATCATAATCGCCAACGATACCTTCACGATGATACATAATGCCATTTTTCTCGTTGCGCTCTAAACAGTCCAACAACATTTGCTCCCCATATCTTTTAACAAATAAAGTAAATCCATATGGTTTTATTTTGGACAGCAAACCCTTTCTGCAATCTTCCATACAATCATAACAGTGTCCGCAGTCTTTTTCTATGGAACATTTCCTGTTTTCACACCAGTCTTTGTCGGGACATTCTCCCGAATTACATCCGTGGCAAGTTGTATTCTCAGAGCACAGACAGCAGGCAAGTCCACATCTTGCAATTCCTAATTCTCGTTTCATAAACACCTCCGGAAATTTCAATAAATCTCTCTTTCTTCTTTTCATTATAACAGACATCCCTCCAGCGATCATCTACTATTTAAAATCCCTGCAAGGGAAAGCTCATCTTTCTTTTGTGAGGACGTAAATATATTATATTGTTGATTGATGTC
>CANRXD010000144.1 GCA_947643685.1 uncultured Clostridium sp.
CACCCCCCCAAATTCCCGGGCCGCCCGCAAAATAACCGTAATAGCCGGGACAGAGAATAAAGCCCGAAGTTCTGTTCCTTTTTTTGGCGAAATTCCGCATTTTTGCGGCGGCCCCGCCTTTTTATGTGAGTGAGCACTCATGCGCGTACCGGGAGATGCCCGGTCAGTTCAGGTAATTCCTCATGGTCTTTAATGCGTTTTTTTCCAGCCGGGATACCTGTGCCTGGCTGATTCCCACCTCTTCGGCCACCTCGGTCTGGGTTTTCCCCTCGAAAAAACGCATGTCGATGATGTGCCGTTCCCGCTCCGGAAGGCGTTTCATGGCCTCGCTTAAGGAGAGCTGCTCGATCCAGTTTTCCTCCCGGTTTTTTTTATCGCTGATCTGGTCCATGACATACAAGGGATCACCGCCGTCGGTGTAGACCGGTTCATACAGGCTTACAGGAGTCTGGATGGCATCCATGGCATAGGTGATTTCCTCCTTGCTGAGTCCAACCTCATTGGCGATTTCCATGATCGTTGGCTCTCTTAGATTTTTTCTCATCAGGCTTTCCTTGGCATAGATGGCCTTGTAGGCCGTGTCTCTTAAAGAACGGCTGACCCGGATGGAATTGTTGTCCCGCAGGTAGCGTCTTACTTCGCCGAGAATCATCGGGACCGCATAGGTAGAAAATTTCACATTCTGAGTAATGTCAAAGTTATCAATGGCTTTTATAAGGCCAATACATCCGATCTGGAACAGATCATCCACGTTTTCGCTGCTGTTTGCAAACCGCTGGATGACGCTGAGGACAAGACGTAAATTCCCTTTAATATAATCTTCCCTGGCCTGCTTGTCGCCTGCCAGGATTCTCTTAAACAATTCGTCTTTCTCTTCTGTGGTAAGTAATGGCAGCTTCGCCGTGTTGACACCGCAAATCTCAACCTTATAACCAGGCATATCCCTTACCTCCGCATCATTTTTGAGCGTTCCCGGAAAGTCTTTGTGTCCGGACCTTCAGGAGTACTCTTTTTCTGGAATTGTGTCCATAGAAGAATGATGTACGGATTTGGAGGGATTTATACGGGAAAGAAACTGAAAAAATTTTCCTGTGAATGATCAGCCGTCAAATAAGTTGTTACTGTTCACAGGTGCCCTGTGAACGTAACAGCATATGCCCATTTGAAATCGCCTGCGGCGATGGGGCATATGCTTTGGCCCCATAACGGTATTGGCTCATGACTAATCAGCGGAGTGATTAGTCATGGAGTGAACAGTAACAATAAGTTTGCCTGTCAAAACTGCGGGAAATCGAGGGAGCTTGTCATCCGAAGCGGCCTGTGATAAAATACAGGAAACAAGAGAACAGGTCTGTCGAAATAAACCCACATGCCTGGAAAGGAGGATAAGTGGAGTGAATGGATTCAATTTGAGGAACAGTCCAACGAACTTCTCAATGCCACTCTTTACCGGAAGAATTCTTCTGGTGGGAATCAATTATGATAAAAAGAGCAAGGCACATCCGTGCATAATTGAGGAGTACAGGAAATAGCAACAGTTCAGGAGTTACCTGAACTGTTGCTATTTTGACGGTAGAGAATCAAAAGTCCCCGAAGGAGTAAATCCGGATCATAGGTGATTTTGTGATTGCATAAGGGAGTAATAAAACGGGCCATGCCTCCGGTGGCGATCAAAGTGGCTTTTTCTGAAAGTTCTGCTTCCATGCGGTCAATGATACCGTCAATGGTGGCCGCATTGCCGTACATGATACCGTTTCTCATACATTCAACGGTATTTTTTCCGATGACCCGTTTAGGGATATCCAGGTTAATTCTGGGAAGCTGGGCTGTATTGCTCACGAGAGAATCCAGAGCGACTTTGATGCCGGGAAGGATTACGCCGCCAATATAGCAGCCGGACTTGTCCACCACGTCCAGGGTAGTGGCCGTTCCCATATCTACAATAATAATGGGGCCCGCATACTGGGCGATGGCCGCCACGGCGGCCACAATACGGTCTCCGCCCACGGCTTTGGGGTTATCCATTTTAATATTGAGTCCTGTTTTCATACCAGAGCCAACTAAAAGAGGCTTCCGTCCGGTGATTTTTTTTACTGCCGAGGAGAGAGGGGCGTTTAAAGGGGGGACAACGGAGGAGATAATGGAACCCTCGATATCGTCTCTTTTTACCTTGTGTATTTCCAGAATGTTTTTCAGTACAATTGCATATTCCAGGCTGGTTTTCCTGTTGTCGGTGGTGATTCGTTCTTCAAAATAGGTTTTCTGGTCATCCAGGCATCCCACAACGATGTTGCTGTTTCCCATATCTATGGCTAAAATCATAGAGAAAACTCCTTCCACATTTGTTTCGTAAGTGCTATAATAGTACCATAAAAATGTGAGAATTACAACGGAGGATTCCAGAATGTTAAAAGGAAAAACCGTACTTTTATGCGTGACCGGAAGCATTGCCGCCTATAAGATTGCTTATCTGGCAAGCGCTTTAAAAAAACTGTCAGCGGATGTCCACGTGTTAATGACGAAGAACGCCACAAATTTTATAAACCCCATTACATTTGAAACTCTGACGGGAAATAAATGTCTGGTGGATACTTTTGACCGGAACTTTGAATTTTCCGTGGAGCATGTATCTCTGGCAAAGCTTGCGGATGTGGTTATGGTGGCTCCGGCATCCGCCAATGTGATTGCAAAGCTGGCCCATGGTCTGGCGGACGATATGCTGACCACAACGGTTTTGGCCTGTACCTGCAAAAAAATCATAAGCCCGGCCATGAATACCCGCATGTTTGAGAATCCCATTACCCAGGATAATTTAAAAACCTGTGAACGGTACGGCATGGAAATCATCTCCCCCGCAAGCGGATATCTGGCCTGCGGTGATGTGGGAGCAGGAAAGATGCCGGAGCCGGATGTGCTCCTCCAGTATATTTTAAAGGAAATACAATATAAGAAGGACCTTGCGGGAAAGAAAATTTTAGTGACGGCAGGTCCAACCAGAGAAGCCATTGACCCTGTCCGCTATATTACAAACCATTCCACAGGGAAAATGGGTTATGCAGTAGCGAAGGTGGCTGCGTATCGCGGCGCCGAAGTGACTCTGGTAACGGGGCCAGCAGAGGAAAAGCCCCCTATGTTTGTCCGTGTGGTGAAGGTGGAGAGCGCAAGGGAGATGTTTGAAGCTGTCACCTCAAAGAGTGATGATAAGGACGCGATCATAAAGGCTGCCGCCGTGGCCGATTACCGCCCCAAAGTTGTCAATACGGAAAAGACAAAAAAGGCGGACGGCGACATGACCATTGAACTGGAGCGCACTGATGATATTTTAAAATGGCTGGGTGAGCATAAAAAAGAGGGTCAGTTTTTATGTGGCTTCTCCATGGAGACTCAAAACATGCTGGAGAACTCAAGGAAAAAGCTTGAGAAAAAGAACCTGGATATGATTGTCGCCAATAATTTAAAGGTGGCCGGGGCTGGTTTTGGAACAGATACAAATGTTGTGACTCTGATTACAAAGGAAAGGGAAACGCAACTGGAAAAAATGCTGAAGGAAGAGGTGGCAGAACATCTGCTGGATGAAATTTTCTTTCCACAGGCATAAATGGAGCGGGAGCTGTCTTTTAGGGAGGCAGCTCCCGCGTAACAGTTTGTCTGCAGGCTAAATGGTTTGCGCTCCTGCATATTGGTACTTGACGAAATGATGATTTGTTGGCAAAATAAGGAATGGATGGAAACATTGAAACACGGAATTGGAGGTTTTTTTCTTGGCTGGTTTAGCAGATGAGATAAAGAGACGGCGGACCTTTGCGATCATTTCGCATCCTGATGCCGGTAAAACAACTTTGACAGAAAAATTTCTCCTTTACGGCGGAGCCATCAATCTGGCAGGTACTGTAAAGGGAAGGAAAGCAACAAAACATGCGGTTTCCGACTGGATGGAAATTGAAAAGGAGAGGGGAATTTCCGTTACCTCTTCTGTTTTACAGTTTAATTATGAAGGATTCTGCATCAATATTCTGGATACGCCGGGACATCAGGACTTTTCGGAAGACACCTACCGAACCTTAATGGCGGCGGACTCCGCTGTTATGGTGATTGATGGCTCCAAAGGTGTGGAGGCTCAGACCATCAAATTATTCAAGGTCTGCGTTATGCGTCATATCCCGATTTTTACGTTTGTAAATAAAATGGACCGGGAGGCCAGGGACCCCTTTGAGCTTATGAGTGAGATTGAGGAAGTGCTGGGAATCCACACATGCCCCATTAACTGGCCCATTGGATGCGGAAAGAGCTTTAAAGGCGTTTATGACAGACAGACCAAAGAGATCACAACCTTCACAGCAGCCATGGGCGGCCAGAAGGAGGTTGCCAGCCGGACTTTCGATGTGGAAGGAACCGATGTGGACGCGGTGATCGGGGAAAGCTACCACGCACAGCTTCGCGATGATATTGAGCTTTTAGACGGCGCAAGCGATGAATTTGACCAGGAACTGGTAAGTCAGGGTCTGTTATCCCCGGTGTTTTTCGGTTCGGCCCTCACAAACTTTGGCGTGGAGACTTTTCTGGAACATTTTCTGAAAATGACTACCTCTCCCCTTCCGAGGAAAACTTTAAGCGGCGTGGTGGACCCCTTTGATAAGGACTTCTCTGCCTTTGTGTTTAAAATCCAGGCCAATATGAACAAGGCCCACAGAGACAGGATCGCTTTTATGCGGATTTGTTCCGGAAAGTTTGAAGCCGGGATGGAAGTGAATCATGTACAGGGCGGAAAGAAAATACGCCTGACTCAGCCCCAGCAGCTGATGGCAGAAAGCAGAAAGATCATTGAGGAGGCATATGCAGGGGATATCATTGGCGTATTCGATCCGGGAATTTTTTCCATCGGAGACACTCTTTGTTCTTCCAGTGAAAAATTCCAGTTTGAAGGGATTCCTACCTTTGCACCGGAACATTTTGCAAGGGTGCGCCAGGCGGATACCATGAAGAGAAAGCAGTTCATAAAGGGCATCAGCCAGATCGCTCAGGAGGGAGCCATCCAGATTTTCCAGGAATTTAATACCGGAATGGAGGAGATCATTGTCGGCGTGGTTGGGGTCCTGCAGTTTGAGGTACTGACTTACCGCTTAAAGAATGAGTATAATGTAGAAGTGAAGTTAGAACAGCTTCCATTTGAATATATCCGCTGGGTGGAGAACCCGGAAGAGGTGGATGTGGCCAGAATCCAGGGTACTTCCGATATGAAGAGAATCTGCGACTTAAAAGGCAATCCTCTTTTACTGTTTATTAACAGCTGGAGTGTTGGAATGGTCGAGGAGAGAAATCCGAAGCTGAGATTAAGTGAATTCGGGTAATGGTCTGGCAGGTCCGTGCAGGGCCGGTTCTCAATGGATTT
>CANRXD010000145.1 GCA_947643685.1 uncultured Clostridium sp.
CCTGAAGGCCGGTTTTCGTATTATCTGTCCATTTCCAGGTGATTTCATCCTGCTGATACAACCTGATATTTTCTTCAAAGAAAGCAAATTTTTTGTTATCAACAGATTTCAACAGAACGAACACCCTTTTGTCGTTTACATCCTGGAAAACAGCGTCTTGCTCAACTTTTATTCTCCAGTGCTTGAGCAGTGCAGCGCCAAGAATTTGAGGGTCTGAATGAATATCAAGTTGTTCAAAGCCAAGGGATGTTGCCTTTTTGAAAATATCGGCACGCTGAATTACTAACTCGAATTCAGATTCTGTTCCGGCCTGAAATGCCCACTTCAGACTTTTTACAGAATATCCGATTTTTCTTTTTGTGTCCACAACATCATAAAGGCGTTTAGAACGAATGTTTACAAAAGGGTCGATGCCGTTAATTTCTTTTGCGTATTCTAAAAGCGCTTCAACGATGTAATCTTCAATATCATCGATAAAAGGAATGGCAATGGCCACTCTGAGTCCTTTTTCCATTCGTTTCAGTTGTGGTTTCGTTAAAAAATATTGCACTATTTATCCTCCAAAAATAATTTATATGTTTCAATTTCAAGGGCATCCGCAATTCGCTGGATGTTTTCTAAAGAAATACTCCTGCGATAACATTCGATGGCACTAATATAAGTGCGATGCATACCACATTTATCGGCAAAGGCTTCCTGAGACAATCTCATAGAAGTGCGATATTTTCTCAAATTGTTGCCAAAGACTTTTACAATATCCATAGTTGCAATCCTCCTCAATTTATATTATAATGAGTCTGAATACTATAAGTCTACACACAATGAGTATCGAATGGGTAACAGTTCATAGGGCGGATACCCGACGTTTCTTGTCCGTTATACGCTGCAAGAGGACGCAAGGCTGAACTGCTACATCGAATGTGAATGCCCACTGTGAACAGTAACAATGACGTCAGAGGTGTCGAAACCGGACGATGGGTTTTACTTGCATACTGCGGCGAAAACAGGTATGATGGAGAAATGGAGGACATGTTCCGATGAAAGGGCGAGAGGAAAAGACGGCGGAGGAATATCTGGATAAGATTCCGTCCTTTGCCAGGGAAAAAAGTGATTTAAGGACGGTTCGGGAATTTCTTGGACTTCTGGGAAATCCCGACAGAGCAATGAAAATCATCCATGTGGCGGGAACCAACGGAAAAGGTTCTGTCTGCGCGTTCCTTACTTCTATATTGAGGGAAGCCAAAGTCCCTGTGGGAACTTTTACCTCCCCCCATCTGACAGATATAAAGGAACGGTTTTCCATAAATGGCAGGATGATTTCCGAAGAGGACTTTGTATCCGCCTTTGAGACTGTTAAGGAGGCCGTTCGTTTCTGGATGCAAAAGGGCGGACTTCATCCTACATATTTTGAGTTTTTGTTTTACATGGGACTTTGCCTGTTTAAAAAGGCAGGGACAGAGGTCCTTATTCTTGAGACAGGGATGGGCGGTCTTAAGGATGTTACCAATGTGATCGAGCATCCCCTTGTCTCGGTGATTACATCCATAAGTGTGGAACACACTGCATTTTTAGGGAATACAATCCCGGAGATAGCGGCCCATAAGGCAGGGATCATAAAGCGGGGCTGTCCGGTGGTTTATGATTCCTCTGTAAAGGACGCTGAGAAGGTGATTGTGAATACGGCCCGGGAAAAGGAAAGTTCATGGTTCCCGGTGGGAAACATTCCGTTTTTTTATGAAAACGAGGGACTTTTGGCAAAACTGGAATATCTGGGGAGCATCACAGAATTTCGGGTACCGTTTCCGGCTCCTTACCAGGCGGAAAACGCGGCTCTTGCCGTAAAGGCTGCCGAGGTTTCCGGGTTTGGGATTGACCGGAAGATAGTGGAAGAGGGGCTTAAAAGGACGGTCTGGCCGGCAAGAATGGAGCGGATTCTTCCTGGAATTTACCTGGATGGAGCTCATAATGAGGACGGAATCCGGGCGTTTCTGACGGCAGCCTGTCTTTTGAAAAAAGAGAGGAAGCCGGATAAAACATGGATTTTGTTTTCGGTATCTTCAGATAAAGAGTATGAACGGATGTTAAAGGAAATCGGAGAGCGGCTTAAGCCGGATATCTGCCTCTTGTCAGGAATGGAATCCGGCCGGGCTCTTCTGGCGGATACGCTTTTTACGACGGCCAGTAAAGTGATGGGGGCCGGCGCAAAAATCTGTTGTTTTGATACCGTGGACGGGGCTTTGGAGCGGGTGCTTTCTGCAAAAGGTTCCAATGACCTGGTATTTATTACGGGTTCCCTGTATCTGGCCGGAGAAGTGAAAGAGAAGATACAGCCGTTTATGGAGGAAAATACATGATTGATTTTGAGGAAGAAATTGAGCGTTTCCGGCCCAGCCTTGAAGTGGAGGCAGTCAGTGACGCCATTGTAAAAAGCGATTTGACAGATATGGCGGATATCATGATGGAAATCATGAAGGAGATAAAGGAAAAATAATATATGGACTATTTGCAGAAAATCCAGTATGCGGCCAACGGATATTATAACCGCGGTCTGGAAATGGCCAGAGAAAGGGATCTTTCCGGGGCGGCAGAGTATCTGAAGCGGGCGCTTCAATTTAACAAATACCATACCAATGCCAGGAATCTCCTTGGTCTGATTTTTTATGAGATGGGGGAAACCTCCGATGCCCTGATTCAGTGGGTTATCAGCATCAATCTCCAGCCGGAGGACAATCTGGCGGACCATTATCTGGACGAAGTACAGAGGAAGCCCGGACAGCTTGAAATTGCCAGTCAGACTATAAAAAAATATAATCAGGCTTTGGTTCATGCAAAGAGCGGCAGCGATGATCTGGCGGTCCTCCAGCTAAAACGGATTGTGGAGGAAAAGCCTAATTTTGTCAAGGCCCATCTTCTTCTGGCGGTTTTGTATATGGAGCATGAAGACTTTACCAAAGCGGGAAAATCTTTATATAAGGTGCTTCAGATCGACCGTAATAACCAGAAGGCCGTCCGGTATATGGAGTATGTGAAATCCAGGACAGGAAAGGCCGATGTGGAAAAGCGGAAGATGAAGAATGCTTTTTCTCACAGGGAGATGCAGGATGATGATGTGATTCTGCCGCCCACATATAAAGAGAATACCGGATGGCAGTCCATCATTAACATCGCCATCGGACTGGCCCTCGGTGTGATTATGGTGTATTTCATGATCATGCCGGCCCGGGAGAGGTCTTTAAATTATGAGCACAACCAGGAAATGCGCTCCTATGCCGACAAGCTGAATCTGGCAAATCAGGAGGCCGATAAGCTTCGGGCGGAGGCCAGGCAGTATGAGGAGGAAAAGGCCAGGGCCGAGGAGGATCTTAATAACCTGATCGGCGATTCTGGCAGTACACTGGTGCAGTACCAGACCCTGGTGGAGATCCTTAATGCTTACCGGAAAGGAGACTTTCAGGCGGCAGTGCTGCTCTATATCGAGATGGACCAGTCAAAAATTTCAGATGAAAATATGGTCAGTGTGCTTGCGGAAATCAAGGCGGATATGGATGTCAACGCCCCGGCGGTTTTGGAGAGCCTGGGGAACACCAGCATGACAGCAGGAGATTACGACACGGCATTGCATTATTTTGAAAAATACATGGAGATTAATGACAGAAATCCCCAGATCATCTACCAGATGGCTATGTGTTATAAGGCCAGGGGGGATGAGGAGACAGCCGATCAGCTGTTCGGTCAGGTAATTATGAACTTTTCTGATTCGGAGCTTGCAGAGCGGGCGAAGGCAGAGCGGGGATATTAAGTCAGGCGTTTTAAGAGACTTTACAGAAGAAAAACTGTAAGGTCTCTTTTTCTTTGGAGGAGTTTTTTAAAATCACAAATTAAAGTTGAGGAGAAATCAAATGAAACCATCGTTTATTTATGAAGCAAAGGAGCAGACTTTGATCATTCACCTGCCCGAAGAGCTTGACCATCATAACTGCAGGAATCTGAAATATGAAACAGATCTTCTCATGGCAGAAAACTATATCAACCGGATTGTGTTCGATTTTTCAGAGACCAGGTTCATGGACAGCTCAGGGATCGGGATTCTCTTAAACCGTTATAAACAGATGAAGGCCGGAGGCGGAAGTGCCGGATTTTACGGGGCCGGTCCGCAGGTGATGCGGGTGCTGAAAATTGCGGGAATTCCGGCACTTTTAAGCCGGTATGATTCTAAAGAAGCGGCGTTAAGTGAGTAAGGGGGAAAAATGATGAAAAAAAGACAGGTCATGACCATGAAAATTGACAGCCTTTCAGAAAATGAAGAATTTGCCAGGGTGGTGGTGGCAGTGTTTGCCAGCCGCTTAAACCCTACCTTAGAGGAGATTGATGACATAAAAACAGCAGTTTCTGAGGCAGTGACAAACGCTGTCATCCACGGTTATCAGAACGGGGAGGGCACCATTTATCTGGAGGTGGCTGCGGAGGAGAATGTGCTGACGGTGACGGTGCAGGATGACGGCGTGGGAATTGCCGATGTTGAAAAGGCTATGGAGCCGATGTTTACTACCGCTGAGGGGGAACGGTCCGGCATGGGCTTTTCCTTCATGGAAGCCTTTATGGATCAGGTGGAGGTGGTTTCCGCTCCCAATAAAGGGACTTCGGTGACTATGAGAAAGAAAATTGGCAGGTGACGCACATGACAGACACCATGGAGTATATCAAACGGGCACACCAGGGGGATAAAGAAGCCAGGGACTCGCTGGTTACAGAAAACATGGGACTGATCTGGAGTATTGTAAGGCGGTTTGCCGGCCGGGGATACGAGCTGGAAGATTTGTTCCAGATCGGAAGCATCGGGCTTTTAAAGGCCATTGACAAGTTCGATCTGTCCATGGACGTGAAGCTATCTACCTATGCGGTCCCAATGATTACCGGGGAGATACGGAGATTCCTGCGGGACGACGGAATGATAAAGGTGAGCCGGCCTTTAAAGGAACTGGCAGTAAGAATCGGGGCTGCCAGAGAGAGGCTGGAATTTTCTCTGGGAAGGGAGCCCACCATTGAAGAGCTGGCGAAGGAGGTGGGAGCCAGCCGTGAAGAAGTGGCGGCATCTCTGGAGGCCGGGGCGGAGGTGGAATCCATCTACCGGCCCATGAGCAAAGAAGACGAAAATGGCGGCTGTCTTATTGATAAAATAGCAGAGAAAAGCTCGGAAAATGAAAAGCTTTTAAACCGCATGGTGCTTGCGGATCTCTTAAAAAATTTAAATTCTCAGGAGAAGCAGATTATCATAAAGCGGTATTTTGAAAATAAAACGCAGACGGTGATTGCGAAAGATCTGGGTATTTCCCAGGTACAGGTATCCAGACTGGAAAAAAGAATTT
>CANRXD010000146.1 GCA_947643685.1 uncultured Clostridium sp.
AGATAGGAGAAGACCGGGGACATAATAAGCCCCAGAACTCCTCCGGCTGTTTTCAGGTACTTTTTCATTCCGTCCTGCCTTCCTGAATGTTCGACAAGTTTCTGCCTGAACCGACTTATTTTTTCTAATCGTTACCCTATCACAAATTCCCCTTTTCTTCAAGAAAAATTCATATATTGGTAAGTTTTTTAAATCTTCTCCTGGCGTATCCCCGTGAAGTCAGAAGAAACTGTTAAGACGTCTTTTCATTCATGGAACGGATGGCCCAGCGCATTTTCGTGGAACGCGCCCTGGGATTTCTCCCGCATTCTTCTGCGGAAGGGCGGATTACCTCCTCTGCAATCCTGCTGTAAAGGCCCGCCTTTTTTCCTTCCTTAAAGAACTGCTTTACAAGCCTGTCCTCTCCGGAATGAAAGGTGAGGACAGCGACCCGTCCTCCCGGCACGAGAATTTCCGGCAGCTTTTCAAGGAAGCTGTAAAGAACTTCAAATTCCTGGTTCACATCAATTCTTAAGGCCTGAAAGCACCGTTTACAGGACTTGACCACTGCCTCTGCCCGCTCTTCCTCCGGCAGAAAACTCAGGGCACATTCGATGGCCTCCTTAAACTGGGTGGTGGTCTCAATATACTGCTTTTTTCTGTTTCTCTTTCCCACTTCCCTCGCGATTTCCGCCGCATACACCTCATCGGCATTTTCCTTAAACATTCCACAGAGTTCTTCCAAAGAAACGGAGGCAAGGCGTTGGGCCGCGGAAATCCCCTTTTGGGGATTCAGCCGCAAATCCAGGGGACCTTCAAACTTATAAGTAAAGCCCCGCTCCGGATTGTCAATCTGCATAGAGGATACGCCCAGATCTGCCAGAACAAAATCAAAGAGGCCCACCTCCGACGCCAGCACATCAACGTCCGCAAAATTCATCTGTCTGGCGGTGAAGATGTCCTCTCCAAAACCTTTCTCTTCCAGCCGCTTTCTTGTCTTTATGATCTCTATCGGATCCACATCCAGCCCGTAAAGATGGCCTTCTCCCTTTAAGGCCTTTAACATTTCACTGCTGTGTCCCCCATAGCCCAGAGTGGCATCCAGTCCCTTTTGTCCCGGTTTAATTTCCAGGAAATCCAGAATTTCCTTCACACAGATGGAAAGATGCATTCCCGCAGGTGTACTGCCCTTTTTAATGACCTTTTCAATGGTGTCAGCATATTTTTCCGGATTCTGCTCCTTGTATTTCTCCTCAAAGGTACGGGGGTGGGTCCCCCGGTAGCGGACGCGTCTTTTATGAACTTTATTTTCTTCTTCCATAGATTTTTTGCACCCTCTCTTTTCTTGTGGAGTGCCCCCGGAAAATCCATCCCGAAGATGGGGGCAGAAAAATGTCCGGGAATGCTCCTCTATGAAACTAAATATACCACATCTTTCGATAACCCGCTACTATATCCTGACTTTGCAGTCTTCATATATCCCCTTTTCAGTAATCATTCGGATTCCCCCTGAGCTGCTGCGGTATGCAGCCGCCTGGAATCGCTCCGCGATTGTGCTGCCTGCTTATCCCTTCACCACTCCTACGGTCCTAAGTCTCCGCACAGGAACCACCAGGTCTTTCTGGCTGTCCATGACCATATCAATGTCCTTATAGGCAAACCGGCTCTCCTCCGCCACATCAGCCTTTCCTCTTTTTCCAAGTACCACACCCTGCCTGTTCAAATCCAGAATCACCTCCTCGGCTGTAAAGGCGGCCATGGCGCCCTTTCTGGAATACCGTCTTCCCGCGCCATGGGAACAGGAGCAGAAGCTTTCCGGATTTCCCTTTCCCATGACCACGTAGCTGTATGAGCCCATGGCGCCGGGAATCACCGCCAGCTCCCCGTTTTCCGCCCGCACGGCGCCTTTTCTGTGAACAAAGACTTCCTCTCCGTAGTGGGTCTCCAGAGCTGCATAATTGTGATGACAGTTGATGTCTTCGGAAAATTCCAGGTTAAGATCCGTGTACTTTCCAATCCACTTTTCCATCACCGCTTTTACGGCAAGCATCATTTTCTCCCTGTTTTCCCGGGCAAAATCCATGGAAAGATTCATCCAGTTTAAATACCGTCTCCCCTCCCTGCTGTCCGCAGAAAGGAAAGCCAGACGGTATTCATCGGGCACCTGGCTGTAATAGCGGATATTGATCTCCCGGGCTTTCTGATGGAAATAATCGCACACAGATTTTCCGAAATGACGGCTTCCCGAATGAATCATGATGGAAAGGAACCCCTCATCGTCCGCCTGGAGCTCAATAAAATGGTTTCCGCCGCCCAAGGTCCCAATCTGAAAATATCCTGCCTCCATCTGTCCCAAAAGCTCTCCGTCCTCCTCATACCGGTCCATCTCATCAAAAGCCCTGTCTAAGGTATAACATGGCATGGGAGTCTTATGATGGGAAAAGCCCACCGGAATATTCCGCATGATATCCCCGATCATGGCCTGAACCATGGTGCCGTTTCCTGTCATAATATCTTTGATTTCCTCAAGCCGCACGTTGGTTCTTGTGTAGGCCATTCCGCATCCGATGTCCACCCCCACGGCATTGGGAATCACAACTCCCCTGGCTGCAATGACGCCGCCGATGGGCATTCCCATTCCTGCGTGGGTGTCCGGCATTAAGCTCACCCATTTATGGAGAAACGGAAGCCGGGACAGATGGTATGCCTGTTCCACACAGGTCTCATCCAGATCTTCCTTTGTTTCCAGCCACACCTTCACCGGGACCTTCATATTTTCCTTTTCATACCATACAAACATACACTCACATCCTCTCTTCCTTATTTTGTGCAACAGTTCAGCCGTGCTCTGAATCTTCACAGGGCAGACGCCCGGGGCTTCTTGTCCGCGGTACGCGGGCAAGAAGATGCAAGGCTATACTGTTACTATTTTGTCTGTCTGTATCTTTAACATACCGGAATTTTCCAGGGAAATCATTTAAAAAACATTGCGAACATGGACTTTCCGGCTGCCATGGACTATAATGAGAACAGAAATGAGGGCATGGATATGACAGAATTTAACGAACTGATAAAAAATTTTGACCGGATCCGGGACTACATGCGGCAGTTTTTTATCTACGGATATAAAAACCGGGGAGACTTTGATAAAAAAAGCGGCCGCACCTATGACAACGAACGGAGACGGATTGAGAGCTGGCTGGGAGACTATGTGAAATCTGCCTACACGGAAAACGGAAAAAACGTCTATATCAGCGTGGACAGCAAAACCATCCCCCAGAACCCCTTATACAGAGCCTGGAAGTCCAAAAGCTTTACAGATAACGATATTCTTCTGCACTTTTTTCTCCTGGATCTCCTCTTTGACAGCCCGGAAGGGAAAACGGCAAAGGATCTTGCAGACGAGATTTCTTCCCGGTACGGCATGGCCTTTGACAGCCAGACCGTGCGGCTTAAACTTAAGGAATATGAAGAGCTGGGACTTTTTACATCCTTCAGACAAGGAAAAAACCTCTGCTACCGGCTCCTTCCCGGACCTGTATCCTCAAGTGACAAAACACTTTCTTCCGATACCTGGCAGGCCCTCCTTACGGCGGTCACCTTCTATCAGGAAGCCGCACCATTCGGCTTTGTGGGAAGTACCATTCTGGATGAGACAGATACGGAAAACCATCTCTTTCAGTTTAAACACCACTTTATCGTCCATACTCTGGAGGACGGCGTCCTCTGTGATATTTTGACAGCCATGAAGAAGCAAAAGAGAATCTCCTTTATCAACAGAAGCAGCCGCAGCCAGAATAGCTCCACAGTGACAGGGATTCCCTTAAAAATATATGTCAGTACCCAGACCGGAAGACGGTATCTCTGCCTCTATCTGGAGGGACCGAGACGGTTCATCAATTACCGCCTGGACTCCATCACTGCCGTAACGCATCTGGAGACTTGTGAGAAATATGAAGAATATGAGAATGCCCTTTTAAGAAACATGAGGCACTGCTGGGGCGTTTCCTTCGACGGCAGCAGCCGGATGGAGGAAATCTATATGAAGCTCTGGATTGATGAGGAGCGGGAACCTCATATTTTAAACCGTCTGTACCGGGAGAGCCGCGGCGGGGAAATCTTAAAAATCCGTGACCATGAATACCTGTACAGCGGCCTGTTTTTTGACACCAATGAGATGCTGTCCTGGGTGAAAACCTTCACCGGGCGGATTCTGGACATTCAGGGCACCAATGCTGTGGCCATCGGAAAGCTTGTGCGGGATTTGGAAACAATGTATAAAATGTATGGTCTGCCGAAAGGAACGGAACATGGAACTGTTTGAGAAATACTATAACTGCTATTATCAGGTGATCCGCCATATTTTAATGGAAGCAGAATCCTCCCCGGTAACAGAAAAACGGATGCGTGAGCTTTCTGAACTCTACGGATACCAGGAAAGCGCCCTGGCCATTGTACCAAAGCTTTTGGACGGGACCTGGCCTTTTCTTTCTTCCTCCGGATGTACGGTTCTTACACACCCTGACGTATTAAAGCCCGGTGCTCTTCCCCTCACAAAGGTCCAGAAATCCTGGCTTTCCGCCCTTTTAAAAGACCCCAGAATCCGGCTTTTTCTGACTGAGGAACAATATGGGGAAGCCGCCTTCTGGCTTTCCGGTACAGACCCTCTTTTTTCCTGGAAGGATTTTCATTTCTTTGATACTTATGAAGACAGAGACCCCTATGAGGACACAGAATACAAAAAACGCTTCCACATCATCCTTAATGCCCTCCAAAACAGGCAGGCTCTGTTTATCGCCTACGAAAACCGAAAAGGCGAAAGCTCTGTCCGGGAGGCTGCTCCCTACCAGCTCCAGTATTCTTCCAGAGACGGGAAGTTCAGGCTCTGTTGTCTGGAGCGGTCAGGAAAACAGTTTTCCAAAAATACGATCCTGAATCTGGGGCGGATTCTGGCCTGCCACCCCTCCCATGAAAAGATGCCGGAAACCGCCGCCCTACGTTCCTTCCTTCCGGTCCGCCGCTGTGAGGAGCCTGTGGTCCTGGAAATCGGCGGCGAGAGGAATTCCCTGGAACGGTGCATGCTGCACTTTGCCAACTATGAAAAGCGCACCAGATACAATGAAGAAACAAAAACCTGGATCTGTTCCCTTTACTATGACACGGCCGATGAGACAGAGCTTTTAATTGAAATTCTCTCCTTCGGCCCCGTTATCCGGGTACTGGGCCCTGATTCCTTTCTGGAGCAGATCCGGGCCCGGGTCACCCGGCAGCATGAGCTGTTTTATAAGCCCATCTGATCTTTCCTCCGCCTGATATTTCCTCCCCCCTGTTATTTCCTCTGCCTGTTATTTCCTCTGCCTGTGTCGGACCGCGTA
>CANRXD010000147.1 GCA_947643685.1 uncultured Clostridium sp.
TATACCCTTTTAACAGGTTAATTGAGTGATGTCTGGGCGGCATGGATCAATTTTTAGATTCATGGTGCAGTTATCAGTTCAGATACTGTTCCGTGAATAATTCAGGATTATTCTTTTTTCTGTTTTCCTCTCTCACTGCCTTCAGACCGGCAATTTTTTCTTCCATAAAAACTCTGTCCCTCCTTCTGCCGTTCTTTTACAGAAATGTACTGAACATGAAGCTTGCGATAATCAGCATGATCGCGCCTCCGATACGGGAGGATATCTGTGCATAGGACATTAATTCCATGCGCTTTGCAGCGCCGAGAACCTGAATGTCGCCTGCGCCGCCGCCGTTTGCCATACAGAGCGCGGAAGTGATAACCGCCTCGATCCGATAAAATTTAAACAACGGAGCCATCAGCCAGGAACCTATTACGGCGCCTGTTACGACTGCCACAATAATCACCAGGCTCCCCGGGTTAAATACCTTCACATAATCTGTCAGGTTTGTGCCGATGCCAACGGTCACCATTAACGGCAGAGACATGTATTTTACAAAGAACTGCTGCATTCCCTTAGTTCCGGCACGAACCTCTGCCGGAATAATTCCGCTCATGTTGAGGATGGCAACCATAATAATCATAAATGCAAACTGGTGGATGGAGAATCCAAGGCCCGCATGATTGATAATGGAAATTTTAGAAGAATAAAAACCGCTGAATACAAAACAGAATAAACCAAGGGCCAGACCTGCCGCATAATCTCCCGGCGTGGGCTTAATGTCTTTTTCTTCCACAGTCATGTCCACCGGAGTTTTCATAAGTTCGCCGTGTCCCGTAAGTTCCGGCTTCTTATCGCCCAGGCGGTTACAGAGAGCCGCATAAAGCACCGCCACCAGGTTTCCAAGGCTCAAAATTGCAAATGCGCTTGCATACCAGGACTGAGAGTCCTGCCCCGTTGCCTCGCCCCAGATTTTGCTCATGGGGATGGCTCCGGCTCCGTTGCCTCCTCCCATGATCGGAAGCGCATATGTCATGATAGCATCCAAAGGTCCTACTCCTACCAGGAGCCCTGCAACGGCCGCCAGAAGAAAGGACCCCGCGATCGCTGCCAGAATACAGGGAATGTATCCGCCGAAGGAGCGCAGCAAAAGCTTGCGGTTTACGGAAAGCACGGAACCTGTGATTAAAACCAGAATATACAGATTCAGGAAACCTGTGGTGCCATTAAAATCATTTAACGTGGCAATCAGATTTTCCGGAATCATATGAAAAGTACTGAAAGCGCCGGCAACCAGGCTGGTAAGCAGCATTCCGCCGCCCATCCAGTCTTTCCAGACCGGAATTCTGTCACCGATAAAACCAATGGCGATCCCGACAATTGTGGCAAAGCAAAGCGCACCGACCATATTGGAGGGAATTGCATCCAGGCTTCCCATGAGCCATGTTACGGCCAAAACAATTACATACATCCAGGCTGGCATACCGAGAATCTTTGTCTCTTTTAACTTGTCCATACATCCTCCTCAATCATCTTTCATCGTAACCATTCAGACATCCTCCGAACGGTTATCCTACTTCAACATGTGTTTGTGTGTTTTGATTCTTTTACCGGTAAAAACTGTACCTTTGTTATACAAAAACCCCAATGGTTTTTCAACCGTTTGACCATTCTGCTTTTCCGCCTGCGTCATAACGTTTCGGAATTATATAAAGTGCACAATACCTATTTGGCACGCAAAAAAAGAGCCGATACCCGCTTTCCTGCATCGGCTCCATTCCTTTTTTTATTTATGCTATTCTAATTTGTTATGGGGTCCTTTACCGGAACCGCTGTCCCACCATAAAGCGCCACATCTTTTCAGCTCCTCTGGACAAAACCCTCCCTTTCTTTTTTGCAATAATCACATAACGATACAAATGCTCCCCCTTAATCGTACAGCATACGACATTCTTTGCATAGTCCTCATTCTTAATGGTTGTATGGGGAATCAGGATGGCGCCTCCTCCCCCGCATGCAATGGAATATCTTGTATCCACGTAGTCTACCCGAAGAGACTTGGACGGCGTAATTTTATATTTTCTCAAAAAAGCCTCTTCCGCATAGTACAGGCTGTGGCTTTTCGTGGAGAGAATGTAAGTAAGATCAGCCATCCGAAGCTCCTCCGGCTCCAGCTCCAGAGGATTTAAGACGCTGTTTCCCTCCAGATCCTTTCCTTCCATAAGCGTATGGCCTCTAGGAACCGCCAGAACCAGAGGATCCTCCTCCAGGGGCATATATTCAATCTTGTCGGAAATCACCGGATCTGTGTAAATAGCCAGGTCTACCTCTTCCTTTATCAGAGCCTCCTCACATCGGCAGGCGTTCATATCCAGATATTCCGGCCGCACCTCATGATGCATGTCCAAAAACGCCGCTGTGCGGCTTCCGGCGTAATACCCGCCCCGGCTTGTGGTTGCTATAAGCACCTTCTCCCAGGCCTCCTCCCTATGGCCCAGGCGTTCCATAAGCTTCGCTTCCAGCTCCTTATATTTCATGGCAAATTCCAGGAAAACCGCCCCATCCTCAGTCAGCAAAATCGGACTTTTGCTGCGGTCAAAAATTTTTACCCCGATCTGACTCTCCAGCTTGCTGATCTGCTTTGTCAGCGCCGGCTGTGAAAGAAACAGCTTTCTTGCCGCAGCAGAAATGCTTCCGCTTTCTGCCACCGTTATCACATAATGAATCACATTTGTATCCATAGGTTCACCTGCCGCATTTTTAGTAATTATATCGTATTTTCTCCCTGAACACAAGACTCAGAGCATGTTCTTTGCATCTCCTGATTTTATTTGTTGTAACAGTTCATCCCGGGACTTTGCACTTGCTGCAAAGTCCGTAAGAATACGTGGGGGTTGGAGAGAATCCAGCCCTTCGCCGCAGGCGAACTTTAAATGGGCTGGATTCCGTAACAGTTTAGTTGCAAGGCTGAACTGTTATGAACAGGAAACAAACTCCGCCCGGAAACTTGATATTTCTTCGCCCCTGTGCTATATTTAACCAATAAAAACTTTAAATTTCGGAGGCATTTATGGTAACTACCTGGGATGTTACGATTCCGGAGCTTACAAAGGACGAGACCAGGAAAGCCTATCTCTATCTTCCCGAATCTTATGCTTACGATGAAGCTGCCCGCTATCCCGTTCTTTATATGTTCGATGGACACAATGTATTTTTCGATTCTCATGCCACCTACGGAAAATCCTGGGGCATGAAGGAATATATGGATCAGACAAAAACCCCGCTGATCATTGCCGCGGTGGAATGCAACCACAGCCCCAATAATGGCCGGCTGGAGGAATATTCTCCCTTTGATTTCAGCGACTCTTCTTTTGGCTTTGTAAAAGGCCGCGGCCAGACTACCATGGAATGGATGATTCATTCCTTTAAAAAAGAAATTGATTCCCGTTTCCGGACCCTTCCAGGGCGGGAACACACCTTTATTGCCGGAAGCTCCATGGGCGGACTCATGAGTCTTTATGCCGTGCTGGAATACAATCACATTTTTTCCCGCGCCGCCGCCCTCTCTCCCTCGATCTCCCTGGTATCCCCTCAAATCGAGCGGTTTATAAACAAATCAAGGCCGGGAGCGGATACGGTGATTTACATGGATTATGGTTCTGAGGAAATGGATACCCATCAGGGTATGCCCCAATGTTTTTCCCGGGTCACCTCCCTTTTCATCAACAAGCCTGTGATGCTGGAAAGCCGTGTAATTCCCGGAGGAACCCACTGTGAGGCAAGCTGGGAGCGCCAGATCCCTTTCTTTCTGAACACCTTATTATATGGACTTTAGACATTTAACAGCAATTTCAGCTCAGAAAACATAGCAGGAGCCCAGCACAATGGAAATTCAATATTTTAAAAATTACAGCCCGGCCCTGAACCGGGATATGGAATGCAAGGTATATGGACATGCCGGACGGCCGGTTCTTTCTATCCCCAGCCAGAACGGCCGGTTTTACGAGTTTGAGAACCATCACATGACAGATGCCTGGAATCCCTGGATCGAATCCGGCCAGGTCATGGTCTTCTCCATCGACACCATGGATCAGGAAACCTGGTCTGACAAATATGGAGATCCCAGGCGGCGGATCTTACGCCATGAGCAGTGGATCCGTTATATTACCGATGAAATGGTTCCCTTTATGCGGTCCATGGTCAATGAGCGGAATGGCTGGACCGGCTATCCCTGGGTTATCGCTTTCGGCTGCAGTCTGGGTGCTGCTCATGCGGCAAACCTCTATTTCCGCCGTCCGGACCTTTTCGACGGACTCCTCGCCTTAAGTGGATTGTATACAGCGGAATATGGCTTTGATTCCTACATGGATGATCTTGTCTACGAAAATTCTCCGGTCCACTATCTGGCCAACATGCCAAAGGATCATCCTTACATTGAGCTTTATAACAGGAAAAAGGCCATTATCTGTGTGGGACAGGGGCCCTGGGAAATTCCCGACTCCACAAGAGCACTCCATTCCATTCTTTTAGATAAGGGCATCCATGCCTGGGTGGATTACTGGGGATACGACTGCTCTCACGACTGGCCCTGGTGGTACAAACAGGTAACATATTTTGTCCCTTATCTGCTGGAATCCGACTGAATCCATTTAAGATTCCCTGTAACGGCTCAGTACCCTCACAGTTGCGATTCCCCCATAAAACAGGCTGCCGCCCACAGGCAGCGTCACAAAACATGAATGGCGATTGCTCCGCGCCCCTGGCACGCCCGCAATCTCCAGGCAATATAACCAAGCAAAGGAAAAAAACATAAAATAAAGTTTTTCATGTTTTTTTCATGTTTTTAACCAAGCAAAGGAAAAAAACATGAAAAACTTTATTTTTATCTCCCCCAACTTTCCCACCAACTACTGGATGTTCTGCCGGGAACTGAAGAAAAACGGCCTGAATGTTCTTGGAATCGGCGATCAGCCCTATGATGAATTGAACAGTGATTTGAAAG
Organism: uncultured Clostridium sp.; assembly: GCA_947643685.1. Taxonomy (GTDB): domain Bacteria; phylum Bacillota; class Clostridia; order Lachnospirales; family Lachnospiraceae; genus CANRXD01. The sequence continues at coordinate 4,985 of CANRXD010000147.1, forward strand.
ACAGCCTCAACGAATATTATAAAGTCAGCAATCTGGAAAACAGTGAAGAGGTCTACCGCGCCGTGGCTTACTTCATCTTTAAACACGGCCGCATTGACTGGCTGGAATCCAACAACGAATACTGGCTGGAGAGAGATGCCACGCTCCGCACGGACTTCAACATTACCTCCGGATTCCAGACCCCCGACATCCCCCGAATCAAGTTTAAATCCCAAATGAAAAAATATTACCAGCAGGCCGGGATCCCAACAGCCCGCTACCACATGGTTGACACCCTGGAAAACTGCCTGGCCTTTGCTCATGAAGTAAACTATCCCGTTGTGGCAAAGCCTGACAATGGTGTCGGGGCTTCCCACACCTT
>CANRXD010000148.1 GCA_947643685.1 uncultured Clostridium sp.
TCCACATCGGGCGAACGCCCGATGCTTCTTGTCCGTCTTAAGCCGGACAAGAAGCCCCCCGCAAACGGTCCTCCTGTGGTAACCGGACGAAAATAACCGTTAAGTTTGCTTAAAAGGCGATTTTCGTACATTTTTCCAAAAATGAAATTTACTTTTGGGTTGATATAAAACCAAGAACATGATAAACTTAACATATATGAGCAGTTTCAAGGGGAATTGCAGAAATTACACAGGAGGTTGAGCATTATGTATCCGATTTTGAAGGCAGAAAAGCTGGCGGATAAAATTCATCTTATGGTAGTAAAAGCGCCTAGAGTTGCGAAAAACTGCCAGCCTGGTGAGTTTGTAATCGTTAAGATTGATGAAGCAGGGGAGAGAATTCCGCTGACGATTTGCGACTATGACAGAGAAGAGGGAACCATCACAATCGTATTCCAGATTGTAGGCGCTTCCACAGACAGGATGGCGGAATTAAAAGCCGGAGACCAGTTCCGTGACGTTGTTGGACCGTTGGGAAATCCGTCTGAGTTTGTGAAGGAGGACCTGGAGGAATTAAAGAAGAAAAAATACCTGTTTGTGGCAGGCGGCGTAGGTACCGCACCTGTTTACCCGCAGGTAAAATGGTTAAAAGAGCATGGAATTGATGCAGACGTTATTATGGGCTCCAAGACCAAGGATCTTCTGATTCTGGAAAAGGAGATGGAGGCTGTTGCCGGAAATCTCTATGTGACAACCGATGACGGTTCTTATATGAGAAAGGGCATGGTAACAGAGGTAATTAAGGATCTGGTTGTGAACCAGGGCAAGAAGTATGATGTCTGTGTGGCAATCGGACCGATGATCATGATGAAATTCGTATGTCTTCTGACAAAAGAGCTGGGACTTCCCACCATTGTCAGCCTGAATCCGATCATGGTAGACGGCACCGGAATGTGCGGCGCCTGCCGTGTAACCGTTGGAGATTCTGTTAAGTTCGCATGTGTGGACGGACCGGAATTTGACGGACATGCAGTAAACTTTGATGAAGCAATGAAGCGCCAGCAGATGTACAAGACAGAGGAGGGACGAGCTCTCCTTAAGCTTCGCGAAGGCGATACCCATCACGGCGGCTGCGGACACTGCAGCGACAATTAATTGTGGAGGAACAGACATGGACGTAATGAAGAAAGTACCTGTAAGAGAGCAGGACCCGAAGGTGCGTGCTACCAATTTTGCGGAAGTATGCTACGGATATAATGAAGAAGAGGCGGTTGCAGAGGCAGAGCGCTGCTTAAACTGCAAAAATGCAAGATGTATTGCCGGATGTCCGGTAAATATTGATATTCCGACTTTTATCAATGAGGTTAAAGAAGGAAAATACGAGGATGCGGCCAATACAATCGCAAAATCCTCCGCGCTTCCCGCAGTTTGCGGACGTGTATGTCCGCAGGAGAGCCAGTGTGAAGGAAAATGTGTCCGCGGAATCAAGGGTGAGCCTATTTCCATCGGTAAGCTGGAGCGCTTTGTGGCAGACTGGTCCAGAGAGCACGGCTTTGTTCCCAAGGCAGCAGAAGAGAAGCTTGGAAAGAAAGTGGCAGTTATCGGTTCCGGCCCTGCCGGCCTTACCTGTGCAGGAGACCTGGCAAAGCTTGGCTACGATGTAACGATCTTTGAGGCTCTTCACGAGCCGGGCGGAGTTCTTACATACGGAATTCCGGAGTTCCGTCTTCCGAAGCAGGCAGTGGTACAGCCGGAAATCGACAACGTAAGAAAGCTTGGCGTTAAGATTGAGACGAACGTTATTATCGGCAAATCCGTAACCGTTGATGAGCTGATGGACGAGGAGGGCTTCTCCGCCGTATTTATCGGCTCTGGCGCAGGACTTCCGAAGTTCATGGGTATCCCCGGTGAGAACGCCAACGGCGTATTTTCCGCCAATGAGTACCTGACAAGAAGCAACCTGATGAAGGCGTTCCGCGATGACTATGATACCCCGATTTCCACCAACAAGAAGGTAGTTGTTGTGGGCGGCGGCAACGTGGCTATGGATGCCGCAAGAACCGCACTCCGCCTTGGCGCTGAAGTTCATGTTGTATACAGAAGAAGCGAAGCTGAGCTTCCGGCACGAGTGGAGGAAGTGCATCATGCAAAAGAAGAGGGCGTTATTTTTGACCTCCTCACAAACCCGGTTGAAATTCTTGTGGATGAGAAGGGCTGGGTAAAGGGCATGACCGTAATCCGTATGGAGCTTGGCGAGCCGGATGCATCCGGAAGAAGACGCCCGGTTGAGGTTCCCGGTTCCGAGTTCACCATCGACTGTGATGCAGTGATCATGTCCCTTGGAACCTCCCCGAACCCGTTAATTTCCTCCACGACAGGCGGACTGGAAATCAACAAGCACAGATGTATTGTGGCCGATGAAAAGAATGGTCAGACTTCCAGAGAAGGCGTATTTGCAGGCGGCGATGCCGTAACTGGCGCGGCAACTGTAATTCTTGCCATGGAGGCAGGAAAAGCAGGCGCCCGTGGGATTCATGAGTACTTAAGCAATAAATAAGGTCGATGGAAGACGTTTGGATGCTGCCGCAGGAGATTTTTCCTGCGGCAGTTCTTTCAGCGTTCAAAGCAAAGCTCTTGTCATTCATGTTAATGTATAAAAGCAAGACGGTCAGCGGAAAAGCCTCCCCTGCCCGATTACCCTGGAGATAAGTATAATGAGAAGAAATATTGACTTGCTTCATGAACCGATTCTTCCGGCTTTAACCAGACTTGCCCTTCCCATTATGGCTACTTCTCTGGTTCAGATGGCCTATAATCTGACGGATATGGCCTGGATAGGCCGTGTGGGTGTAGGAGCCGTGTCGGCGGTAGGATCGGCATCTATGTTTACCTGGTTTTCCCAGGGCGTCAGCAACCTGGCCAAAATGGGAGGGCAGGTGAAAGTGGCCCATGCCCTTGGACAGGGAAACAGGAAGGAGGCGGCGGAATACGCCCAGGGGGCGTTTCAGATTGGGATTCTGTTTGCCCTGATTTTCAGCTTCCTCACCATCACATGCCGGAAGGGCCTGATCGGTTTTTTTAATATGAAAAATCCGGAAATCATCCGGGACGCAGAGCTGTATCTGATGATCACCTGCGGATTGATTCTGTTTTCTTTTTTAAATGCGATTTTTACCGGGATTCTTACGGCATCCGGAGACAGCAGAACGCCGTTTTTATCCAATGTGATCGGACTTGTGATCAATATGATTCTGGATCCGGTTTTCATATTTGGCCTGGGACCGGTTCCTCCGATGGGAGTGGCCGGAGCGGCTTTTGCCACGGTGGGGGCTCAGGCAGTGGTGACGGCAGTGTTCCTTTTTTCCGTCCGCAGTGACACTATCCTCTTTGACAAGGTGAAGATCCTGCGTTCCACATCTGTGGTTCATATGAAACAGATTGTGAGAATCGGGTTTCCGGCGGCAATCCAGACCATGATTTACAGCGGCATTTCCATGATTCTTACCAGATTGGTGGCAGGTTTCGGAGATACGGCCATCGCGGTTCAGCGGGTAGGGGGCCAGATCGAGTCGGTGTCCTGGATGGCAGCCGACGGCTTTGCGGCGGCCATCAATTCTTTTGTGGGACAGAACTTCGGAGCAAAGCAGTGGGACCGGGTGAAGAAGGGATATATAAAGGCGGCCCAGATCATGTTTCTGTGGGGGATGTTTTCCACAGGACTTCTGATTTTTGCGGCGGAGCCTATTTTCAGAATCTTTATCTGCGAGACTGATGTGGTGGCGGATGGAATTGTTTATCTTCAGGTCCTTGGGGTATCCCAGATGTTTATGTGTGAGGAAATTCTTACCACGGGAGCTCTTTCCGGTCTTGGAAAGACCATGCAGGCTTCTGTCATCAGCATTATTCTCACTTCGGCGCGGATTCCCATGGCGCTTTTGCTTGTGATGACACCTCTGGGACTTTCCGGAATCTGGTGGGCCATCACCCTGTCCAGCGTTTTAAAAGGAATCGTGTATATGATTTATTTTATGGCAACCATGAGAAAAATGCCGGAAACGGCATAGGAGAAGGTAAAAACAACAGATGGAGGGGCTTTATGAAGAAAAACATGACTCAGGAGGAGCGGTACGTAATGATGACGGAGACTCCGGTTTCCAGACTGATTCCCAGTCTGGCGGTGCCTACCATCATCAGTATGCTGGTAACATCCATCTACAACATGGCCGATACTTTTTTTGTAAGCCAGATCAATACCAGCGCTTCCGCAGCCGTGGGTATTATTTACTCCCTGATGGCCATGATTCAGGCCATAGGCTTTACTCTGGGAATGGGTGCGGGAAATTTCATATCCCGGAGTCTTGGAAAAAGGGACGAAGAAACTGCAGTCCGCACGGCGGCGACGGCCTTTTATACGGCGGTTTCCGTGGGACTTCTGATGACCGTTACAGGTCTTTTGAGCCTGGAGAGACTGGTACGTATGTTAGGGGCCACGGAAACTATTGCGCCTTATGCCAGGGATTATGCCAGATATATTCTTCTGGGGGCGCCGGTGATGACAGGCTCTTTTGTGATGAATAACCTCCTGCGTTCCCAGGGCTTTGCCTTTTACTCCATGCTTGGAATAACCACAGGCGGTATTTTGAATATGATTCTGGACCCGATTTTTATTTTCGGCTTCGGGCTTGGAATTTCCGGAGCGGCTCTGGCCACGGTTTTAAGCCAGTGCATCAGTTTTGGAATCCTGTTTTTCCAGTGTAATTTCCGAAAGGGCTGCATCAGACTTCGTATCAGCAAGTTTACGCCCACAGGGAAGATTTATGGGGAAATTCTCCATGCGGGACTGCCTTCTCTCTGCCGTCAGGGTCTTGCCAGTGCGGCCGCGGTGGTCCTCAACGTGGCGGCCAATCCTTTTGGGGACGCGGCCATCGCGGCCATGTCCATCGTGACCAGGTATATGATGTTCATTAACTCAGCTCTGATTGGCTTTGGTCAGGGCTTTCAGCCGGTGTGCGGTTTTAACTTCGGGGCCAAACGGTATGACCGGGTTCTGGAGTCTTTCTGGTTCTGTCTGAAGGTGGCATTGATTCTTCTTACCACTCTGGGGGCTGTAAGCTTTCTGGGAGCGGAGAATATTATGGGGGTATTCCGTAAAGGTGACAGAGAAGTCATCGAAATCGGAACCTGGGCTCTGCGGTTCCAGTGTCTGACTATGCCTCTCCAGGCCTGGATCATCATGTCTAATATGCTGACCCAGTCCATTGGCTACGGCTTTCGGGCATCCATTGTGGCAGCGGGACGCCAGGGCATTTTCTTTATTCCGGCCCTTTTAACGCT
>CANRXD010000149.1 GCA_947643685.1 uncultured Clostridium sp.
GACATCAGAAGCCTTCATCTCCTGATAGATGGCATCGCTTATCAAACCATACCCCCACAGATAAAAGCTCCTTTCTTTTAACTCCTCCGTAATAATTTTTACGGCCTCGCTGTTTTGTATGATATTCCGGGTATCTGTATAATGTTTCCCCAGATTTCCAGTACTCGCATCCGCGTATTTCAATTCAATAAACCCAAAGCCACGGTTTTTATCAAATACAACCATGTCCGGCGTAAATATTTCGGACCGGCTCAGTTCTTTTTTAACCGTGTACTGCATATCCACCACACACCAGCCGTCCTCCGGGTTCTTTTTCATATGCTGCTTTACAATCGCTGTCTGAATTCTCCGCTCTCCCAGATCTCCGCCCTTTTTCGTAAATTTTTTCTGTACCGCTTTCAGGAGCAGATCTAAATATTCCGACTCCGTAAGCATAAACCCAGATTGTTCATTTAACAGTTCCCGCAACCGGACGCTTAATTTCTCACAGAGGGAATTCCCCTTGTATTTCTCTTCCCTTCCTGCATACCGTTCCTCCATATACTCCAGGTACTTCCTGTCAATCTCGTTGCCTTCCGAAAAATATGCTTCACTTAAATAATTCGGATATTCCCTGCTTTTTGCCAAACTGGAATTGCGCCCGTCTGTTGCTATCTGCCCTATCCGGCCGCCATACGCATAGGCCCTGAGCATCGTCGTTGTAGTGCCATCTGGTCCTGCGATCACAATCGGGCTGTCTGTCCTCTCTCCGTCATAAAATTCATATTTCAGCAAACGATGAATCTTTGTATAGGCATCGTCATAAAAAATCAGAGAACCGCGGCCGCTAAATTCAAACCTGAGATTATATTTGCCTGAAATATCCCATAGTTTATTCCACAGTTTCTTTGCTTCATCACCATCTCCATAAATATCCTCCTGATACGCAGAATACCCATACAATTTATCGCATAAATCCCCCTCGCACATCATATACGCCACACAATCGTCTTCCCCTGACAACCCAACCGCATTTCCTTCCTGAAATTTATCCGCCTCCTTTAAACAATCCTCCGCTGTCATGTTCGCTCCTGTAATCCACGGAAACGGGATCCTTTTCCTTCCGATATCCATAAAATATTCATGATAAGCCAGATTTTCATTGATCCTCGCGACTGCTTTTACAAAATCAACCGTAAAACATGCGATTCTTTCTTCCAGTGACAGTTTTCTCCCCATACTCTTTCTCCTTTCTTTCAAAACGGCAGCCGGACTGCCCCTTTCTCTCCATGTCCCTCATCGCCGCAGTCAAAAACCCCGCTGCAAGCAACGGGACATCAAACTTGCAGCGCTGCAAAGCAGCGGGGTATTTGACCCTCGCGGCAGTCGCCAAATGTACATGCAAGCATGTCCACTTGGCTCGTTGCCCGCGGGAATCAAGGCCTGTACCAGGAAAACATGGTACTCTGCCTGATTTCAGGAACTTTACGGACTCAGAAAACAGCGAAAAAGTGATTTACAGTAAAACCACCGGAACCGCTTTCCCTCTTTTTGTGTCATCTTCATACACTTCATCCAACTCATCATCCCAGACAATATACATCTTCCCGGACTCCATAAATTGCGGATACTCCATAACGAATATTTCTCCATCCAATGTATAAAGTGTGCCAGAATCTAAATACTGCGCCACACCATCCTCATGCAAAAGAACAAAGACTCCAACATATCTGCCTTCTAATTCAAGATATTCGTCTAACTCCTGAGCACCTCTCTCAAGCAACTGATCCTCTTCCATCACTTTTTGTGCCACAACCTGTCCATCCATGATACTCATTCTATATGCTCTTTTCATCATTTTTATTTCCCCCCTTCATTCAAAGAATCTCCGGGAGTGCTCTCAAAGCGGCAGCCGGATTCCGTCCCGAAGCACCTGCACCCGGTCACGATAAGGGGCAAATTCCGGGATGGAGGTAAAGTCCTCAGGACATTCCGTGTGCATGGGAATGATCATGTTCGGATTTACCAGCCCGATCAGCCCGGCAATGGTCTCCACACAGGCGTGTCCGCTGGCATGCAGAGACTCATAAGGGCGCCCGCCGATAAACCGGAGCAGCTGCCTGTCGGCATGTTCCTCCTCCAGATACCCTTTCCACATGGAGTAAATAATCTGCCCGTCTCTGTCAAAGAATTTATCCAGCAGTTTCTCAAAGGGGCTTACGTAATCCTCCGGGCGGGCATTTTTCCGGGTCAGCATAACAAAGCCGTCCCGCTCCAGTTCCTCCTCCGTGATGGAACGAAACCAAAGAGGCTGTTCCATGGAATCCCCAATCTGGCGAAGCCTGGCCCACCGGCTGTCCGGTTTTCCCAATACCCATACCACGGGATGATTCTTTGATGGCCGGTATTCCGGGAAATTGCCCTTTCTCTCCATGTCCCTCATAGCCGTAATCAGGATCTGTGCCTGGTAAAAATCACAGACAAACCGCAGATTTTTTGGCGTATTGTGATAAAACTCCATGATGCTGTCCAGATTTGTGGAAGAGACCAGTACAAAATTATATTTATGCTTTTCAAAAAGTTTTCCTGCCTTCTCACCCAGTTCCTTCTCCGACTTAACAAGCAGACTCTTTGTCTCTCCCAAACGGCTGAGCATGGTACCCTCAGTAACCAGGACATCCACCGGCCCGGGCACATAGGTTTTGAGTACCCGCTCTAAGCGTCCCCTCTGGCCCACAATGCCGTGTTCCCGAAAATCCCCGGTAAAGAGAATGCTTTTTCCGGAAACCCGGATGTAAAACATGTAAGAATCCAGGGCAGAGTGATCCACATAGAGGGGAAGAACCTGGATGCCGGGAACAGGCATGATCCACGTTCCGGCTTCATATGTACGCATCCGTTCCACCACAGGGAACCCTTTTTTCTCTGTCCCCTGGTCCATATAAGGAACCAGGATCTTCAGGATGTCTTTCGCCAGGGAGCCGATGTACATGGGGACCTCATCGGGGATTTCCTTGAAAAGTCCATAGTGATCGCCGTGGTAATGGGTAAAGAAAACCGCGCTCTTTCTGACAGCGCCAAAAACCTTTTGAAACATCTCCGAGTCTTTTATCCCGGCATTTTGGTCCGTCCCCGGCAGATTCGCCCCGAAATCTATGAGGATACGGCTCTCTCCTGTGCCGACTTCCGTACAGCAGCCGCCAATCTGGCTGCTTCCCCGGTGAATCATAAGATCCGCCATGGTTTTGTTCCTTCCCTTCGTAACGATTTTTAAACTGTCTTCATTTTATCATATCCCCCCGGAAACCGCAATTGCTTCTCCGTCTTCAGGCATCCAGCCCCAGAATCTTCCTCCACTCCTTCGTATAAGCGCTGTGGTAATTCCTAAGGATCTGTTTCTGTTTCCCATCCAACAGTCCAAACGCATAGCCGTTGAGCAGCAGCTCAAGATCGCAGTTTCCCTTTAAGTATTCACTGATGAGTTTTAATGCCCGTTCTTTCCCTTCCAGGGGCCTTTCGTAATATTCCAGATCCAGATACTCCCTGTAACCCAGGTCCTTGTACCATACCCCAAAGTTCTCGCGTATCTCATATCCATACGTCCACATGCCGAAACAGTCTCCGTTCTGAAAACATCTGGCTCTTTCTTTGTCTCCCTGTTCTGCCTCTTCTTCCGAAAATCCGTTTTCCAACCATTTTCCCCGGTCCCAGGCAGCGATGTAATCAAGCACAAAAGGCTTTCCGTCAGAATGGCATACCAGATCCCCCCGGCAAAAAGGCACAGGGATGTCAATACACATGTCCGAACAGAGAATGTCAAAATCAATATCCGCCCCGGCCCTGCCCTCTTCCTGAAATGAAGAAGGTTCAAAACCCATCAGTTGAATTCTGGTATTCACTGAGGCCGTCTTACATCTGGGTGTCCCGGCCAGATCATACCGTTCAATCTGCAGATTTCTAAGTCGCTGCTCCCTGTCTTCCTGGTATCCCTCCTCCACTTCACGCCGGAAATGATCACAGCAGCTCTTATAATCCCGAAAGCCCTGTTCACTTCTCATGGTCCAGGACGGCTTCATCGGAGAATCTGCCTCATACTCCTCATACCGATAGAAATAAACACAATCCTTCCCCTCCTGGAAATTTTCTATCTCCTTCTTCCTCTCATCCACATAGGCTCCTAAGATTTTACGCAAGCTGACCTCTGTCCCCTCCCGCCGGTTTAATAACATCACATCATCCGTTGTGGCTTCAACAATCTCCTGCCACGCTGACAGTTTTTCCTCCAGCGTCCTTTTCTGACTATGCCAGATTAAATAAGCTGCTTCTTCCGCGTTAAAATGGTAATCCAGCTTCTGTAAATGCTCCCTGATCGCCTGAGAATCAATAAACGGATAAATGTCCATGCTCTCCTCCATTTCCCGGGTGTCTCCCCCGATGTTTTCAACCGTTTCGTACGTAAAAAATCTTTTCATCCTCCAGCCGCATACAGGCCAGTCTCGCTTCCGGACTGCTCTCCTTAAACCCATAACCGCAGTCTAAATCATAAAAAATACAGTCCGTCGTTTCATCATAAGCACGATATACCCTTCCATGATGAAAAGGAAGCTCATCTATTGCTGTCGTCGGGGTATGCCCTGCCAGAATCATTCCATGTTCCACGCCTCCGTAAACATAAGCGTCATCCCTGGCCGTAAGATAAAATCCTTCCAGGGAGTCATAGGTGTCATCGGTCCGAACCTCCTTAAGACGCTCAAGGCTTTCCACATATCCGGCATGGACGATAATACACCGCCTCCCGTTCATCATAATCTCATGGTAATACGGCATTTTCCGGATGCAGGCGGCCCACTGTGCCAGCCGCCTGAGAGTCGCTTTATTTTTATGTATCAGGTATCTGACCGTCCCATAACAGTCAAAATAAGAACAAATCTGCCGGAGCGCCTGATACGCGGTCAGAGTGTCCACTACGTCGTCTGTTTTCAGACCTGTTTTTTTTGAGATCGTTGTCATCAGCTCCACATAGCAGGCGAACTCTTCGTCATGGTTTCCTCTGACCAGAATAACATTCTCTCCGGGATCCTCTATCCACCGAAGCATCTCATAGCTTTGAGGCCCCCTGTCAATATAATCCCCCGCACAGATCAGCCGGTCAGCCGCCGAAAATCCGATTTTCCCAAACATTTCCCTCATAGCATCGTAATGCCCGTGAATGTCCGTCATAATATACGTGCTCATTTTGCCTCCTTCTTGCTCCTGTTTCTCA
>CANRXD010000150.1 GCA_947643685.1 uncultured Clostridium sp.
AGGGGACAAGGCCTGCCCCGTCCAGCGCGATCGGCGACGGTTTTATGAATATTCCTGATGGAGTCGAGGATGAGGGACTTCCATTCAATTAAATTTTACAGGAGGTAATGTAAAATGGCATTCAATAAAGGTGATAAGTCCGATTCTTCCAGAGTAAGAAGAGGCGGCATGCATAGAAGAAAAAAAGTCTGCGTATTCTGCGGTGATAAGAACGGCGAGATCGATTACAAGGACGTAAACAAGTTAAAGAGATACGTATCTGAGAGAGGAAAAATCCTTCCCAGAAGAATCACAGGAAACTGTGCAAAACACCAGAGAGCTTTGACAGTAGCCATCAAGAGAGCAAGGCATATCGCTCTTATGCCTTACACCTGCGAATAATTCAGCTGTAATAGTTCAGCCCTGCACTCCCTGCCTGCTATAAGCATGTGAGAGAATGCAGGGCTGAGCAGTTTAAAAATCCCCCGAAAAGAAGTTAACTTTCGGGGGATTTTTGTTTCATTGCGGCAGGGGCTTTTATTTTTCAAATACAATTTCACCGTCAAGGACGGTCATGGCACAGTCTAAGAGTGCGTGAATATCGTCCAGGGGATTTTTCTCAAATACAGCAAAATTTGCTTTCTTTCCGGCAGTGATGGAGCCGTGGGTATCCCTTACCTCCAATAGTTCGGCGGCATTGATGGTGCCGCACTGGATGGCTTCCATGGGAGTCATTCCGTTTTCCACCATCAGAACACATTCGAATGCAGTCTTATCATATTTATTGAAGGGAGTTCCGGCATCAGTGCCGAGGGCAATCTTTACACCTGCTTTGTGGGCGCGGCGGAAGGTGTCCTGATGAGCATCAATGGTTCGTTCTACTTTTTTTACCATATAATCCGGAATTCCGGCGTCTGTGCCATATTCCTTGATCCAGTATGGAGCCGCCAGGGTGGGAACAAAGAATACGTTATGCTCCTTCATGAAATCAAAACACCAGTCGTCCATAAAGAAACCGTGCTCAATGGAGTCTATTCCGGCCCGCAGAGCGTTTTTAATGCCTTCCATACCCTGGGCGTGGGTAAAAGTTTTTGCTCCTGCTTTATGGGCTTCTTCAATGGCGGCCCGAAGCTCATCTTCTGTAAGCTGCGGAGAGCCGGGCTCCACGCCTTTAGTCATGACGCCGCCGGTAGCCATCACCTTAATCCAGTTGGCTCCGGCCTTCAGCTGTTCTCTTGCGGCTTTACGGCAGTCATCAGGGCCATCGGCCTCACGGCCGGAATCATGTCCGTGGCCGCCGGTCATGCAGATGCATCTTCCGGATGTCTGCATTTCGGGGGCCAGGATGCTGCCCTTAAGCTGGGCATTGTGGAGGTCCACATCAATATAGTGGGGAGCGCCTGCATCGCGGACGTATGTGACACCGGATTCCACCAGGGTTTTCAGATTTTTAAGAGCACGAATGGTTACGGCGGCATCGCTGATGGTCTCACGGACACCGGTTCCGGCATCAGAACACATATGTACATGGCAGTTGAAAAGTCCGGGGAGAAGTGTTTTTCCGCCCAGGTCAACGACCTTTGCCCCTTCCGGAACGGAAAGCGCAGAGCCGATTTCTTTTATGATGCCAGATTCCACGAGAACGCTTCCGTCCTTAAGGACTGCTTCTCCGATGACATCAATGATGTTTGCATTGGTAAATATTGTGGTCATGATAATCCTCCTGTTGAAATTACCGGAAAAATCCCCTGCTTCTCCGGCGGTTTTATATTACAATTATTGTCAGGCAGCTGTTCTGCAGGTCCGTACACTTACTGCATATTTAATTATAACAGCAATTTGCCGGATGGCAAGAGATTTATACCTGAATAAGTCCCAGAAACTGCAGAGCCAGAGGAGAAAGAGCGGAGCCGTTTTTCTGTATCCATCCGATGTACATTTCATCACAGCCCGACAGGGGGATGCTCAGAACGCAGGAATGGCTGGGAGTCCGGGCCAGGATGCCTGTCCCGATGGAATATGCGTCTGTATGCTCTAAAATCCGGTAGCAGGTGCTGCGATCCTGGATATAGATAACCTGGGCGCGGTCAGCGGCGGGAATGATCTCTTCAAGAAAATTGTAGGAGCTTTCCTGGCCCTGACTGTAAAGGACGAAGGGATACGGTTCCAGATCGTTTAAAGCAAGTCTGTTCTTTTCACACAGGGGATGCCCGGAACGCAGAAACACATGGGGAGCCGTTTCAAACAGGGGATGAAATGTGAGGGCGCGGTTTTTCAGCTCCCGGAAAATGACAGATTCATTACCTTTGGAGTAATAGAGAATTCCAAGTTCGCTGTAACCAAGGGCCGTGTTTTCCATCACCTGTAAGGTGGTGGTTTCCAGGAAGGTAAAGGTATAGCGGGAGCCGGAGTCCTGCAAAAGTCTTACGAATGCATCAGACGCGAAGTTGTAGTGCTGGGCGCTGACAGATAAGGTTTTACGTTCTTTTCCGGATGTGCGAAAACGGTCCGAAATGGCATCCACCCGCTCGATGACAGTCCGGATCTGGCGGAGAAATTCCTGGCCGTTTGGGGTGATTTCTATTCCGCTGCGGTTTCTGAGGAAGATAGAAAAGCCGAGCTCGGCTTCCAGCTGACGGAGAGAATTTGTGAGGGCAGGCTGAGTGATATAAAGATGCCTGGCAGCATCGCTGATGGAGCCAAAAGAGGCCACTGCCATGGCATAGCGCATCTGCTTCAGTGTCATATGATGTTTCTCCGCAACAGTTCAGAGGGCTATTTGAACTGTCACGTTTCTCCTTTCCTGAGTTCCATCTTACCATAATTTTTATATATGGAAAATGCTAAAATTAAAATATTATTCTATGGATAGAAAGTGTGTTATACTGACCGGAGAAAAGGAGGCAGTATTATGGAAAAGGAGACCGTAAGAAAAGAAATAGTAGCTGTGGGGTTCATGCTAGCAGGCTGTGTGGTTTTTGCTCTGGGGTTAAACCTGTTTGTTGTGCCTTGTAATTTGGTTCTGGGGGGAACCACAGGCGGCGCTGTTGTGGTGAATAAATTGTCCGGGATTCCGGTTGGAACGGCTTCTATTATGATTAATATACCGATCATGCTGATCGGCTGGAAAATTCTGGGGTGGAAATTCATTGCCAGAACAGCTGCTACATCCATGGTGTTAGGAGCCATGATCGATGCTCTGGCCTGGGTGCAGTTCCCGGAGGTGGACCCGATTCTTTCTGCTCTTTACGGGGGAATCCTTCTTGGCATTGCCATTGGAATTTTTTATCAGTATAACTGGTCCAGCGGCGGTTCGGAGATCCTGGCGCGTGCCTGGTGCAGAGCCATGGGAAAGGGAACCATGGGCCAGGCCATGGCCATCGTGGACGGCATGGTTGTGGTGGGAGGAAACCTGCTGTTGGGGGAACCGGCCAATATGCTGTTGGCGCTGGTGACAATTTTTGTCTGTTCTAAGGCTACGGATATGATTATTGCCGGATATGATAAGGGAATGCAGTGCCTGATTATTACTAATAAAGGAGATGAGCTTTACCGCCTGGTTCAGACCAAGTATCAGAGAGGTATGACCTGTCTGAATGGGCGGGGCATGTATACAGGAAATGAATACCAGGTCATGATGACTGTGGTGAAGCGGGCACAGTTTGCCGATTATAAAAAGATGATAAAAGAGGTGGATCCGGCGGCGTTTGTAATTGTCAGCGAAACCTATGATGTATTCGGACGGGGGTTTAAGGAAATTTATTAAAATTCTTGGGAATCATGGCGGGGAAAATCAGAACATGCTATAATAAAAACAGATATAGCCGTTCAGATGGTCTTTTGCATTTCCTGCACTGACTGTAAGATGAAACGGGCATTATTTTAAGGAGGAAAGAGATTGTGAATCTGGCAGAAATAAAGCATGAAATTGAGGGCCTTGCGGAAAAATATAAGGCAGAATTTGAGACCGCAAGCGCCTGTATTTTTGAACACCCGGAGCTGGCCTATGAGGAGATAACAGCCCGCGACACGTTGTGCGGACTTTTGGGGCGCCATGGGTTTTCGGTAAAAAAAGGGGCGGGCTCACTGGAAACGGCTTTTGTAGCCGAATATAAAAGCGGGAAGCCGGGAATGACTTTCGCTTTTTTGTGTGAATATGATGCCCTTCCCGAAATCGGCCACGCCTGCGGTCATAATCTGATTGGAACCAGTGGCGCGGGAGCCGGAATTATACTGAAGGAAATCATGGAAAAATATGGACTGGGCGGAACCCTTAAGATTTTGGGCACTCCGGCGGAGGAGAATGGGTCCGGAAAGATTACCATGCTGGAGGAAGGAATTTTTGAGGGGGTTGATATGGCGTTAATCATGCATCCCAGCGATATGTCCATGGCAGACGATATTTCCTTTGCGGCTGTCAATAAGATTTATACCTTTAAGGGGAGACCTGCCCATACGGCTGCCTGTCCCTGGGTGGGGGCCAGTGCATTAAACGGAGTTATGCAGATGTTCCATGCAGTGGATGCCCAGAGGTTACATATGAAGGACTTTACCCGTGTACATGGAATTGTGCTGGAGGGCGGAACGGCAGTGAATATTGTGCCGGAACGGGCCGTATGCAAGTTTAATATCCGCTCCCTGGATTCGGACTATCTGAGGGAGGTCATTGAAATTGTTGACAGATGTGCCAGAGGCGCAGCGCTCTGTGCCGGAGTGGATGTGGAAATTGAGCAGGACGGATATCTCATTGAAAATGTGAAAAATGAGAAAAAGCTTGTGAGGGCCGTGGAAAATAACATGAATTTCATCGGGGAACCCCACATCCCCAGGGACTTAACCCAGGGAATCGGCTCCACCGATGTGGGAAATGTAACCCATGCGCTTCCGTCTGCACAGTTTTATATTGGGCTGGGAGAAGGGCTTGGAACCCATACGGCTCCCTTCGCCACCGCAGCAGGCGGACCGGAGGGACGCCGTGCCTTAACGGCAGCCATCAAAGTTCTGGCGATGACAGGTCTTGACATGATCGCAGAGGCCTGAATGGATCAGCATTGATTCCGAAACCGGAGGACCTGATCCAGCCGTTCCTTCTGCCGGCCCTCTTCTCCGGTTTCGTTTGGTACATAATATCTGGTTCCTTTTAAGGACTCCGGGAGGCATTCCATCCGGGCGATT
>CANRXD010000151.1 GCA_947643685.1 uncultured Clostridium sp.
GGAATCCAGGTGGATATCCGGAAGCGTGTGGTAAGTTTAACCCCTTTGGAGCGGTGTCTTACAGAGCTTTCCAAGGCGCTGCTTTCCGGGTGCCGGCTGGTCATTGTGGATAATCCGGGGAATTTTTTAAGCAAGCATGAACTGCTGGAATTTCAGAAGATGCTAAAGAAGATCAGGGACAATGGCACAGCGGTCCTGTACATAGGAAATCATCATGAGGATGTATTCCGGGTGGCGGACAGGACTTCCCTGTATACAGACGGACGGATTGATAAGGTGTTTGAGCGGGATGAAATGACCGATGAGGCCATGGCACCCTACATTACCGACTGGAATATTAAGGGACCGGATCCGGAACCGGAATCCGACGGGGGTGTGATGCATTTCCACTCTGTTTATGCCGGAAATCTCCAGGGGCTGCGATTTGTTCTGAACAAAGGGGAATGTGTGACTCTTTTAGACGTGGACAACCGGATTGCGGAGGATGTGGCAGGACTTCTCTGCGGCAGGCTCGCATGTGAAAAGGGGCGTATCACCCTGGAGCATAAACCCTATACACTGTCCAGAGCCGCCAGATATCTGGATGAAGGAATTGCACTGATCCCCAAGGACTGTGTGGAACGGCTCCTGTTTTGGGACAGGACATATATGGAAAATCTGACTTTCCTTCTGGACAGGAAGCTGAAAAGAAGCCTGATGCCGGGAAAAATCTTCCGGAGTATCCGCAGTGAATATGAGCCTCTTGTGGGAAAGGCCATTGATGAGACAAATATTTCCAGCCTGCAGTTTCCGGAGCAGATTGCCCTGGTTTATTATAAGATGCAGCTTCTGCACCCGCGGGTACTGGTCTGCATCCAGCCCCTGGCCAAGGGAGACATGTTTACCCGTATGAAAATACTGGAGCTTCTCCGGGGAATCCTCTCCCAGGGAACAGCCGTGCTGATGATTACAACCAATGTTTCAGATACGTTAGACATTTCGGACCGGCTTCTTATCGTGGAAAAGGGCGCCTGTACGGCATCCTATGAAAAAAATGAGTTTAACCGTATCGTCCGGTGAGAGAATTGCCTCGGGCAATCAAAAGATTGTCCCCCCAAACCGAAAGATTGCCCCCTGTTTTGGGGGCTTTTTTTTGTATAAAATATAAGTAAAGATGCCGGAGTCAAAAGGTATATGGCTTCTTTTGACCCTGGCGTCAGGCAGATGGAGAGGTAACATGAAAGAATACATCGGAATCGACATCGGAGGAACAAAATGCGCGGTAGTGCGTGGAAATGAAGAGGGAAAGGTCTTAAAAAAACTCCGGTTTTCCACCAGGGGCCAGGAAGAGACGTTAAGGGAAATCTTTGACAGTGTACAGGCTCTCTGGTCTGAAAATATAAAGGCCATCGGAGTAAGCTGCGGAGGCCCTTTAAACAGCAGGACCGGTGTTATCCTCGG
Source organism: uncultured Clostridium sp. (assembly GCA_947643685.1). GTDB lineage: Bacteria > Bacillota > Clostridia > Lachnospirales > Lachnospiraceae > CANRXD01. The sequence continues at coordinate 1,441 of CANRXD010000151.1, forward strand.
GCCGCCGAACCTGCCCGGATGGGATCAGGTTCCCATCACAGATATGCTGACGGAGCGGTTTCATGTTCCGGCCAGGCTTTGTAATGATGCGGATGCATGCGCTATGGCCGAGTGGAAGTTCGGAGCCGGAAAAGGCTGTGAGAATCTTATTTTTCTGACCTTCGGAACCGGAATCGGAGCGGGCCTTATTTTAAACGGACGGCTGTATGAGGGCGCTTCGGGCATGGCCGGAGAAGTGGGGCATGTAAGGCTTTATGAGGACGGCCATATGGGTTACGGGAAGGCCGGGGCCTATGAAGGGTACATAAGCGGCGGAGGAATTGCCCAGTACGGAGAGGGTTCGGCAAAGGAGCTTTATGACCGGGCACAAAGAGGGGATGAAGCAGCCATCCGGATATGGAAGAGGACAGGAATGGTCCTTGGAAAATTGCTGGCCATTCTCGTGGATATCTTAAATCCTGACAGGATTGTCATTGGAAGCATTTACGTGAGGGCAGGCCATCTGATGGAGGAGTCCATGAACCTGGAACTTCAAAAAGAGGCTCTGGGGCCTGGCCTGGCGGCCTGCCGGATTGTTCCGGCAGCTCTTGGAGAATCCCTGGGGGATGTGGCGGCGCTCAGTATCGCCATGGATGCTGCCTCCTCCGGTCCCGACGGATCCGGCACAGGAGGTACAGAGAAACGCAGGGCAGATGGAACTGTGAGGGAATAAAAAAGCGGCAGGCAAAGAGTCGATAGAAAGAAGGGGAGCAGATGGGAGAAGTAATCGTATCCATGAAAAACATTGTGAAGACATTTCCGGGAGTAAAGGCTCTTGACAATGTAAATTTTGAGCTCCGTTCCGGAGAGGTCATGGCGCTTCTCGGAGAAAACGGGGCTGGGAAATCCACGCTGATGAAAATTTTAAGCGGTGTTTATACCAAAGATGGCGGAACCATGACCATATTCGGAAAGGAATATGACAATCTGACACCAAAACAGGCCCAGGCGGCAGGTGTGGCAATCATTCACCAGGAGCTTAATATGTGCAGGCATCTGTCCGTTGCGGAAAATATGTTTCTGGGACGGGAAAAGGTGAAGGGGATTGTATTAAAAAACGGCGAGATGGAGGCGGAGGCGGCAAGGATCCTGGGGGATTTGAAAATCGACATTGACCCGCGTCAGATGGTCGGCGATCTGCCGGTCTCCAAACAGCAGATGGTAGAGATCGCCAAAGCACTTTCCATCCACGCAAAGATACTTATCATGGATGAACCGACGTCCTCCCTGACAGCCAAAGAGATCGATGAGCTGTTCCGTATTATCCGGAAGCTGAAAGCGGACGGATGCGGAATTGTATACATATCCCACAGGCTGGAGGAACTGCAGGCCATTGTGGACCGTGTTACCATCATGCGGGACGGCCAGTATATCACCGATGGTATTTTTAAGGAGATGACCATGGATAAGATCATAGCCAATATGGTCGGCCGTGAAATCAAGGAGCAGTTCCCGAGAGTCTCCTGTGAAAAGGGGAAGAAGATTTTTGAAGTGAAGAACTTAAATGCAGGAAAGCTGGTACGCAATATCAATTTTTCCCTTTACGAGGGAGAGATCGTCGGATTTGCGGGTCTGATGGGGGCAGGGAGAACGGAGACCACAAGAGCGATCTTCGGTGTGGATCCCAAGACAGGCGGGCAGATTTTCCTGGACGGGAACGAAGTGAAGATCAACTGTCCCATGGATGCCATTAAGGCGGGAATTGTTCTGGCTCCGGAGGACAGAAAAAAGGATGGCCTCTGTACGAAGTTAAGTATCCGCCATAATCTGGCGCTTCCGAATCTGGATCTTCTGTGCAACGGGCTTGGAGTCATAAGCAGCAGTAAGGAAGACAAGCTCTGTGAGGACGCGGTAAAGAATCTTCTGATTAAGACGCCGACGGTGGAGGTTAATGCGGCCAATCTTTCCGGCGGAAACCAGCAGAAGGTGGTTGTGGGAAAATGGCTGGCAAGAAACTCCAGAGTGGTAATTTTCGATGAGCCTACGAGGGGCATTGATGTGGGCGCCAAGGTGGAGATCTATAATCTGATGAACAAACTAAAACAGGAAGGCATTGCAGTTATGTTCGTATCCTCTGAAATGCCTGAGGTTCTCGGTATCGCTGACAGAGTCATTGTTATGTGTGACGGACGAATTACAGGAGAAGTAATGGCCCGTGAGACCACACAGAACGAGGTCTTAAAGTATGCGACCGAGTTTGAAAAGAAACAGGTAAGTTAGGAGGACAGTATCATGAATGAGAAAAAGCAAAGTACAGTAAAGCGGCTCTTAAATACCAGGGGTATGGGGGCGGTTATCACCGCGTTTGCGGGTCTGATCATTATTTATGTGGCATTCGGCCTGATTGACAGAAATGTATTTTCCGGACAAAACTTTATGAACCTTTTGCGTTCCATGTCCAAATACCTGTTAATTGGTGTGGGGCAGAGTTATCTTCTGATTACAGGAAACATTGACCTTTCCATCGGTTCCATGGTTGGTATGAGTGCCATGATTTCCGCGACCATGATGGCCATGGGAGTGAATCCGGTTCTGGCAATGACAGTTGCCATGGTATGCTGCCTGCTTTGTGGTGTGGTCAACGGATTTCTGGTAGGAAAATTTAAGCTTCCGCCGTTCATTGCGACCCTGGGCACCATGTTTGTAACCCGAGGCGTTGCTTATATGGTAAACAACAACCGTAATACGGATGCAATCGCAACAGGAATCGGAAAAGAGGCCGGGGACAGCTTTCAGAACTTTTTCTACTATGGAAAGACATTGGGCGTATACAATACGTTCTGGATTGCGTTACTTTTGTTTCTGGTATTTTTCTTCCTGCTTTCCAAAACGAGAACCGGAAGGCATATTTATGCCATCGGCTCCAATGTGGACGCGGCGAAGCTGTCTGGTGTAAACGTTGTAAGCACCACCATTAAAGCGTATCTCGTCAGCGCCATATGTGCCTGTGTGGTTGGCTTTATCCTCTGTGCACAGGCCGGCATGGGAAATATGGAAGCAGGAAACATGTATGAGATGTACGGCGTTGCGGCCGGTGTTATCGGCGGTATTTCCCCGTTGGGCGGCACAGGACTTCTCCTTGGAACCTTTGCGGGCGCGGCAGTATGGCAGACACTTGAGAACGGCCTTAACATGATTGGCGCACAGGTCGGCATCCAGCGTCTTGTCATTGGTATCATTGTGGTATTTTCCGTACTTCTGGACGTGGTAGTCCGCTCCGGAAACTTTGGGAAAAAGGCAGGAAAGTAGGGAGTATTTATGCGCCCGGCTGCGGACGATATCTAACTGTCCAAAAATGACGGTTACATATAGAAGAATTTTTTTAGGAGGTATTTATGAAGAAGAAATTATTAGCAATGTTAAGCTGTGCTCTGCTGGCAGCCGCGTCTGTGACAGGATGCAGCTCCAAACCGGCGGAAACGGCAGCGGCTCCGGCTCCGGCAGAAACCACGAAAGCGGCTGAGACTTCGAAGGCTGCAGAGGCAGCCCCGGCAGGCGATACCAAGATCGCACTGATTACCATGGATTCCATTGACCAGCACTGGGTAACTTTAAACGAAGGCGCTCAGAAAGCGGCGGCAGAGCTTGGCGTGACAGTGACCTTTATGTCCCCCAACACCAAGGATGACGCCCAGCAGATTG
>CANRXD010000152.1 GCA_947643685.1 uncultured Clostridium sp.
ATGCTTCCTTCTATTTGTAGGACAGGGCACTTTCTTCCATATGTCCCTTAAGCGTCTCATTGGGAATCGCTGCCGCACACACCAGAAGAAGCCACAAAAACCCAAGAAGTCCCCAGAAAATGGCCATATAAACTGCAATTACTTTTTTTCTTCCCATCCTTTCCTTCATTCTGTGCACCTTTCACAGCAGGGCCTGCCACGCTTTATCGGGTACAAACAGGTATGGGTGAAACGCTTTTCTTTCACCCTTTTCTCACTTCATCTACCTGATACACAAACACACCTTTACTCTTTCCTTTCAGTGGAATCTCTCCGATGGGTGTCACCTCCACCCGGTCCTTTACCGCTTCATAGACCGCTTCACTGATAAGGATCTGTCCTCGTTTTGCGTTGCTCTCCAACCGCGCCGCCGTGTTCACTGTATCGCCGATGGCAGTGTAATCCATACGAAATTCACAACCGATATTGCCAACGACCGCCTCCCCGCAGTTGACGCCGATTCCAAACGCCACACTTTTTCCGAAACGCTTTTCAAACTTTTCCGCAATGGCGTCTGCCCCGGCCTTCATGTCCCATGCTGTACATACCGCTTTAAAAATGTAATCATCCAGAGCAAAAGGAGCATTAAATACGGCCATGGTAGCGTCACCCACAAATTTATCCAGAGTACCGCCGTTGTCAAAGATGGATTTGGTGGTCAGACTCAAATATTCATTGAGAATCTCCACCACCTCTTCGGGCCTGAGACTTTCCGACATGGTGGTAAATCCCCGGATATCCACAAACAGCACCGCAATATGCCTGTTCTCGCCCCCAAGAACCAGTTCAAAATCCGTATCTTTGCTGATTTTCTCCACAATCTGGGGCGCCACATATTGTTTGAACACATTCACGACTCTCCGCCTGCGAAGAATTTCTGCCAGGTACCCTTCTATGACCCGTTCCCCATAAATCAGAAGCAGCACGACGGGAACCAGGACCACGGGAACCAGGATTCCCTGTCCATACATAAACCTGGCAAACAGCACATCGAGAACAACCAGGATACCGGTCCCCACAGAAACCGGTATGATTTTTGCCCTTCGGATGACCGCGAAAAAGATTCCGCAGAGAAAGGCCGATACTGCGCCGTAAAGAAGAGGCGAAACAGGCAGCTGCGTCTCTCCTTTTAACAATGCGTCGATAATATTGGCATGAATCTCCACTCCGTACATCTGACTGTTGTGGGATATGGACGGGGAGTAGGAATCCTGCATTCCCACTGCATATGCCCCCACCAGCACGATGGCATCCCGAAACAGTCCCGGATCGACCGTCCCGTTCAGCACGTCGGCCATGGACACCACATTATATCCGCCTGGCTTTCCCGAATAGGAAAAGTAATACTGGTTCCCTCTTCCGTACACGGTTGGAAATACTGCTTCCTTCCCCTGACTTTCCTGATAATTCTTGTAAACCTGAGAGGAAAGACTGTAAACTCTCTCACCTTCATAGTCCAGATATGCCATGGCCTGGCGCACAAATCCGTCACGGTCCACAGCCGTGTTGGCATACCCGCAGATTACGCTGTCTTTCAGCTCTCCATAAGGCTCTGTGACATAATCCACATGGTAAGGATTGTAGACCGTTCTGCCTTTTTCATCCCTCTCCGGCATTTCTTTAAAAGAAAAGCTGAGAGCAGCCACTACATTGCCGGCCGCCTTACAGGCATCGGCAAAATGTCTGTCGCCTTCCTCATCTGCCCTTTCACTGTAAATCACATCGAATCCGATAACTGCCGGCCGGGCCTTCGTATCCCTGTTTAACAATTCCACCAGCTGTGCCGGGATATGCCGGCTCCAGGTATTTACAGGTCCGTATTGCTCCAAGGTTCTGTCATCAATTTCAATCACATAGATCTTTTTATTGGTTACGGACACCCTCTGGTTGAGCCGGTCCAAAACACCCATATCCCAGAATCCGGCCGTGCCGAAATAGAATATTATGAAAGACAACAGTGTGACAGCCGCTGTGGCTATGACAGTAATTTTTCCGGCTTTACTCTTCATTGCTTTCCCTTCCACCCTCTTTTTCCTCTCTTTTTTCTTCCTCGTCCGGACGGATACACGCCCCTTCCATGGCAGCAGCCTCTTCCCTTTCTTCCGTCAGGGACACCCGCGTCCCCTCTCTGGCAAAGACGACGTTTCCGTTCCACTCCCCAGCCTGTGCCGCCTGTTCCATGTCCTTTAATTGTCTGTCCGTCCGCCCCCATTCATGGTGGCTGATATACAGGCACCCGGCTTTGCACTCCTTAGCCATCTCCACAACCTGCTGCCAGAAACTGTGCCCAAATCCTGCATATTTTGCGTATTCCTTTTCATCATAGGGGGCATCAAAAATCAGCATGTTACAGCCATCCGCAAACTCTCTATACCTCTTTTTAAATTCCCTGTCCTCTCCCAGCTCGCAGTCCAGTCCATAAACCACGGACTGTTTCTTTCTCTCCAGCCGGTATATGACACAGCCATTGGGGTGATTGGATTTCATGACTCTGACAGCCACTTCACCCGGCAGATTCCAGATATCTTTATCCTTCGTATCATGCCAGGTAACTTTGGCTGCCGTCTGCGCCATAGTCACCGGCCAAAAAGGATGATCCATCGCCGTCCAGAAACGTTCCCGAAAAGACTTTCCGGCCTCACAGGGGCCGTAAAGCTCCACTGCCATCCCTTTTTCAAACAGACAGGGAAACATAAAAAGCCCGATGATATGGTCCATATGAAGATGGCTTACAAAGATATGGATCGCATGCTCCTTTCTCCAGAGCCCCTTTGACTTAACCTCTTTAAGCCGGTTCCCTAACTCCATGATACCGGTACCTCCGTCAAATACGGCGATTCCCTCTGGCCAGTCTACGGACACACAGCTCGTATTTCCCCCAAACTCCATCCTGTCTCCATAAGGAGCCGCCATGGAACCTCTGGTTCCCCAGAATCTTACACAAAGGCCCTCTTCCATCTTCTGCCCCCTTATCTTGCCAGATACACCATGGTAATATCGTCGGACTGTGCCGCTCCTCTTGTAAACGCTTCCACCTCTTCATAGATCCGCTCAATAAAAATCTCCGGTTCTTTTGCCTCCTCCATATGACGGTTTAAGGCATCTTCCGTTCCCTGATCTGAGAACATCTCCCCATTGATATCAAAGGCCTCCGGCACTCCGTCTGTGTAGAGACAGAAACAATCACCGGGCATCAGTTCTGTGGACTGCTCTCTGTACGGCATATCTTCCATGATTCCCACAGCACAATCCACCTTGCAGTCCAGCTGTTTAAAAGGCCTCCCTTCTTTGCTGATAAACGGCTTGTTATGGCCTCCGTTTACAAAAGTAAGCTTTCCCGTATCCGTATCAAGGACACAGACAAACACAGTGACAAACAATTCCTCCTCATTGTCCTCATTCAGCCGGTTATTCACCAGCTCCACCACCTCCGCCACAGGCATATCCAGCATCATATAATTTTTAATATGGGTCTTTGCCAGAGTCATGAAGAGGGCAGCCGGCACTCCCTTTCCCGACACATCCGCCACCAGAAAACACAGCCTGCGCTCGTCAATGCGGAAGATATCATAGAAATCTCCGCCTACCTCTTTGGCCGGTTTCATCCTGGCGGTAATCTTCACATTTTCCATCTTACAGAATTCCTCAAAGGATTTGGGAAGAAATCCTGTCTGGATCCGGGACGCAATCTCAAGCTCCGACCGAAGGCGCTCCCGCTCTGTCACCATCTGTGTCGTCTTGGTATATAAAAGCTCCAGGAGAGCCCCATAGACCTTGTGGTTGGCATTGGCAATCTCCAGAAACAGATTTCTCGCAATGTTGGCGCAGACTGCCGGCGTGACGGCCCGGACCGTAGCTTTCCTTACCCCGTCTTTAATCAGGGCAAGTTCTCCCACAACGTCCCCTGCTCCCAGCTCATTGATTAAAAGCCCGTCTCCGGTCAGCACATGGGCTTCCCCCTCCAGAATGATGTACATGCCGTCATCCGGAGGATTTCCAACGGTCACCATATCCTCACCCTTCTCAAAAATCTTAAGCTCCGTGGCATCCAGAAGAAGCTTCGAACCCTCCGGCATCTGGCCGTCCTCCTGGATCTGGAAAAAATCTTTGATAATTTTCAACTGCTTCCACTGTTCATCCATCATTTCCCTATCTCCATCCCCTGCGGTTTCTTTCCTGCATGTTCCAGTCCTTTTGCAGCCTGCCTTTCAGGCCTTTTCCCTATGACAATCCTTGGCTTCCTTCCGGCGGATGCCTCCATTTCCTGCTTTTGCAGCTCGTGAAAGCTGACAGCGGCTTTTTGGAACGGCTTTGTCCTTTCTTTTCTGACCTGTGCCACATCTTCTTTGGCAGCTTCGACAGCGAGTTTTATCACCGAGTCTTTATGTTCCGCGTTTATCTTATTGCCGGAATTCGTACAGATACTTTCTATCCCATTGATATAGTTTTGCTTTTTTCTGTCCGCCTGCTCATCCGTCAAGAGAGATTTTCCCGGAGCATCCTGTTCAAATTCAACCATATCTTTTGAAAGCTTCCCTCCGGACTCCATATGATTGACCAGCTTTTCAACCTGTTTCCACCCCTCCGGCTCCACAAGCACCATATTTTCCTTCATATGTTTCTGAAATTTCTCCACCCTCTTTGCCATGCGATCAATCTGGCTTTGAGGAATCAGATCTCCCAGGGCAAACTCCAAAGTGGATTTATCAAGTTTTGCGATATTCTCTGCCAGTTCCCGGCCAATAAAGGTCATACTTTTCTCTGTCGCTCCCTGAGTCCGTGTCCTCAGATTATCCATATCTCCAAACGCAAGGTCATTGTCAATTCCCTGAAGACCCACTATGGTGCGCTTTCCGCCGGCATCCGGCTCGCTTAGCTGATAGAACATGTTGGCGCCATGCCTGTCAACCTGGCCGCAGAGAAAATCAAGGGCTTCCATGTTGCACATATCTTTCAGAAAGGAAGCGTTGTGGGTAAATTCCAGCTTCTCAATGAGAGCCATATCCTTCTCGCTCCGGGAATCCATATCCAGGCCTTTTGCAAACTCCATAAAACATCCC
>CANRXD010000153.1 GCA_947643685.1 uncultured Clostridium sp.
AATTGCAGAGCTTTCCGCATCCACAACACAGGAAGCCAAGAATGAAGCATTAAAGAAGCTTCAGGCTCTTGAGCAGGAAAAGGTTTATAAGGTTCCGGTATTTACTGTTGGCAACTATGTATTTGTCAGCAATAATGTTTCCGTTCCGTCCGGTGTTGAATTCTGCAACCCGCTGTACATGTGCGATATTAACTATGCGAATTGGGAAATCAAATAGGAATCCATTGAAAATCACCTATGCAGAGGGATTTTTATAACAGTTCAGAGGGTATCTGGACCGTTACAGAATTTTGGGATTCCACGTACCCTCAAAAAGCCGCCTGCAAGTGAAAGCAGGTGCGTGAGAAGGGAGAGACGAAAGCCGAACCCTGCGTCTCTCCCTTCTTGTATATAGATATATGGCAAAAACTAACTGTATGATACCAGGGTCAAAATACCTTTTGCCCCCGACATCCTGTAATTTATTGAAGGAGTGATGATATGCTCAAATTCATCCTGAAAAAGCTGGCCATGATGATTCCGATGCTGATTGTAATCAGTCTCGTTGTATTTCTGGGCCTGCGTTCCACCGGGATTGACCCGCTGACCTTTATGGTTCCGCCGGAGGTTCAGTCACAGTCTCCTGAAATCGTGGAACAGCTCCGTGAAGATCTGGGTTTAAATGATCCGCTGCTTGTGCAGTATTTTCGTTGGCTGGGCAACCTGTTAAAAGGTGACCTGGGGCTTACAAACAAGGGCGAAGACATCGCGGGAATCATTGCGGATCGCCTTCCCTATACATTAGAATTATCTCTCTATGCAATGCTTTTCAGTTCCATTATTGGAATCGGAATCGGCATTATAAGTGCAATCCGGCAAAATGGCATTGTGGACTACATAGGACGTGTTCTGGCAGTGCTTGGCCAGGCAGTTCCACAGTTTTTAGTAGGCATTTTGATGATCTGGATTTTCTCTATTAAAATGGGGATTTTTCCGGCGGCAAACCGCGTAAGTCCAGATGCCACAAACGCCTTTGCAGATGCATTCATGCATCTGTTCCTCCCTGTAACTACACTGACAATCGGTATGGTTGCGGTTCTTATGAGATATGCCCGGAACACCATGCTGGATGTGCTGAACAGCGATTACATTAAAACAGCCCGCTCCAAGGGAATTCCGGAGTGGAAGGTTTACTTGAAGCATGGCTTCCGCAATGCAATGAAACCGGTTCTTGTTATTTTAATGTTCCGTATTCCGGCGTTGATCGGCGGCTCGGTGGTTATCGAGAGCGTATTTTCTTATCCGGGAATTGGTACATCAATGACAAACGCCATCACCAACATGGACTACAATCTGGTACTGGTAATCACTCTGATCATTGCCGCCGTTATGCTGGTTGCTTCCTTCATGGTGGACGTGTTAAATGCCTTACTGGATCCGCGTGTCCGTTTAGGTGAATAAGAAAAGGAGGAAATTGCTGTGAGTAATACGAACTCTATGAGCATCAAAGAACAGAATAAGAGTGCAGCGTCCTCTTTGATGAAAAAGAATATTCGTAAGTTTTTAAGAAATAAACTGGCCGTATTTGGCCTGGTTGTGATTGTGGTTATCACTGTGGCATGTATTGTTGCCGCAGCAACCGGAATTGATTATGGGACTCCCAACCCCACAATCATGAAAACTCCTCCGAACGGAGAGCACATGTTTGGCACGGACACCATTGGCCGTGATATGCTGGCCCGTGTCCTTTTCGGCGGCTGCTATTCCATTTTCATCGGCGTTTTCTGTGCTGTTATGTCCAGCGCCCTCGGGGCTGTCCTTGGAGCCGTTTCCGGTTATTTCGGCGGCAAGGTTGACATGTGCATCGTTCGTGTATCCGAATTGTTTCAGGCATTCCCTCAGCTGGTCCTGGTTATGATGCTGGTTGCAATCCTGGGGACCCGGAGCATGGGAAATATGCTGTTCGTATTCGTAATTACCGGATGGATGACCACCTTCCGTATGGTGCGAAATGAATTCATGAGTTTAAAGGGCGAAACATACGTAAAAGTCTGTGAGGCATTTGGCATGTCCAAGTCCAATGTTATGTTCAAACAGATTCTCCCGAATGTTATGACACCCATTATCGTTTCTACCACAACCAATGTTGCATATTTTATTCTTCAGGAAGCTTCCTTAAGCTTCATCGGACTTGGTGTGGCAGATTCCACTCCTACCTGGGGAAATATCTTAAATGCTGCCAAGAGTATTCAGGTTGTACAGAATCAGTGGTGGATTTGGGTATTCCCGGGCGCGGCCATCAGCTTGTTTGTTCTGGCCATTAACTTCTTTGGTGATGGTCTTCGCGACGTGCTGGATGCAAAACAGCAGTAAAGGGGGACAGATAATATGGGTAAGAACTTTGACAGCAAAGAAATTATTTTAAATGTAGAAAACCTGAATACCACCTTTGTTTCAGACCAGAAAAAAATCCGCATCGTAAAAAACGTTTCCTTTCAGCTAAAACGCGGCAAGGCTCTGGCAGTGGTAGGTGAATCCGGATGCGGTAAGAGTGTGACCATGAACTCCATCATGCGTTTTCTGGGACGCAACGCCATCATTCAGGCGGACAGTATCCAGTATAATGCGCTTCGTGATGGTAAGGTAACAGAATATCATATCGAAAAGATAGATAAACCCCATGGACCGGAGATGAGAGCGCTCCGCGGGCCGGAGATGTCCATGGTATTCCAGGATCCCATGTCCAGTTTAAATCCCGTTTATAAAGTGGGGGATCAGGTTGCGGAGGGGCTTTTGCAGCACAACAAGGGTATGACAAAAGCTCAGGCAAGGGAAAAGGTTCTGGAAATGTTCAGAAAGCTTGGTATTCCGGATCCGGAAGAGCGGATTGACTGCTACCCCCACCAGTTTTCAGGTGGTATGAAGCAGCGTGTTGTGATCGCAATTGCGATGATCTGTAATCCGGAGCTGATTATCTGTGATGAGCCCACAACGGCTCTGGATGTGACCATTCAGGCCCAGATTATGGAGCTCTTAAAGGATATGCAGGTGAAGGACGGAAAGAGCATTATTCTTATTACACATAACATGGGCCTTGTGGCTGAGATGGCGGATGAAGTTTGCGTCATGTACATGGGACGCGTGGTTGAGTTTGGTTCTCTGGAAGATGTATTTGACCATACCAGTCATCCTTATACCCAGGCGCTCTTACGCAGTGTTCCGGTTCTTGGCCTGGCTGACGGACAGAAGCTTGAGACGATTCCCGGCTGATCTTAAGGGAGGCTGTGAGTTTGCCGACCGCTGTCCATTTGCCGAGGATAAGTGCCGTGCCAAAGATATTCCGATGTTTGAATTGTCACCCGGTCATCGGGTACGCTGTTTAAAATACAGCAGTTTCCCGCTTGCTGAGGGCGAACCAGCCGCTGCGGAGGTGAAGTAATATGAATGAAAATAAAGAGATCATCTTTAAAATACAGAATCTGCGTACCTGGTTTCCCATTACCAAGGGTGCATTTAAAAAAGTAGTTGGCCATGTAAAGGCTGTGGATGACGTAAGCCTCGACGTTTACAAGGGTGAAACCCTTGGTATTGTAGGTGAGTCCGGATGTGGAAAATCCACATTCGGAAAAACTGTGATGATGCTTGAGAGAGCCACAGGCGGCCAGGTGCTTTTCAATTATGACGGCGAGTTCCGTGACATTACCAAATTTAATAAGCAGGAAATGTTTGATTTCCGCAAAAAAGTGCAGATGGTATTTCAGGATCCCTACTCGGCTCTGAATCCGCAGAAGAAAATTTATACATCCTTTGAGGAACCGTTAAAGGTTCATGGAATGCATGATCAGAGTGAACGCGAATCACGGATGCAGGAAGTTCTTAAGATGGTAAACATCCAGCCGGATTATCTGATGCGTTATCCTCATGAGTTTTCAGGCGGTCAGCGCCAGCGTCTCTGTATTGCAAGGGCACTGGAGGTTATGCCGGAAGTGCTGATCTGCGATGAGCCTGTATCTGCTCTGGATGTTTCTATTCAGGCCCAGGTTTTAAATCTGATGAAGGACATCCAGAAAGATTTAAACCTGACTTATCTGTTCATTGCCCATGACTTAAGTGTGGTACAATACATGTCTGACCGTATTGTGGTTATGTATCTTGGAAAAATCGTGGAGGTTGCCGATTCCCGTGCTCTGTATGATGAACCGCTTCATCCATATACAAAGGCTTTATTATCGGCAATTCCGGTTCCGGATATCCATAATACCAAGAAGCGTCAGGTATTGGAGGGAGAGGTTCCAAGCCCCATCCATAAACCGTCAGGCTGTGCATTCCACAACCGTTGTCCGCACTGCATGGAAATCTGTAAGCAGCAGGATCCGGCTTTAGCGGTTCAGAATATGGAAAACGGCCATATGGTAGCCTGTCATTTATATGCAGAACAGCAGAGGAAAGTGCAGGAAGCACAGACAGGAAAGGCGGCACAGAGCGAAAAGTAAAGGCGGGATTTGACAGGAGGTTTTTACCATGATTTATACAAAGCTTGCACAGCTTGACCGCTATAAGGGAATCAGCGGTCCTATGGACACTGCAATTGACTATCTGGCCGGTGCCGATCTTACGAAACTTAAGATGGGCCGGAATGATGTGGATGGCGATCAAGTTTACATAAACCGTTTTGACTATACCACAATGCCGGAAAATGGGGCAGCGTGGGAAGGGCATAAATATTATGCCGATATTCATGTGGTACTGGAAGGAGAAGAAAAAATTGGCGTGACCAATGCATCTTCTCTGAAAGCAGGAGCATATGATGAGGCCGGCGACTTTATTCCCTATGACGGCCCTGTGGACAGCTGGGTTACCATGCGTCCGGGCGATATCCTTGTGGTATTCCCGGAAGACGTCCATATGGTAAAGGTACAGCTGCATGGTGCTTCAGATGTTAAGAAGGCTGTTTTCAAAGTGAGGGTATAAGCTTTTAGAAGGTCCGCGGCTTCCTGCCGCGGACCTTTCGGCAGAGTAACCGTTCAGCCTCGCATGTGAATGGTAGCCGTTCTGGGTGTGTTCTCATTCTGAGCATGTGCCAGGCGCTGTTAAGGAGCGTTGTCTTTTTCC
>CANRXD010000154.1 GCA_947643685.1 uncultured Clostridium sp.
GGAAACTTCTCTGCACAGTAAGAGAAGGTCCCTGGATTTCTCACCCGGCCTGTTCTCATAAACCGTTACTGTATGGTTTATCTGTTGAATCAGCTGATTATAAACAGCAGGAAGCTGTTTTTCCCTCTGAAAATCCCGCACGATCGCAAGAAGCCTGAGAATCTCCCGTTCCTGTCTTCGCCTTTCCTCTGCATCCTGATCTTCATGAAACCAGTCCGCAAATACAAAAGAAGCTGAACTGAACTCATACACACTTTTGACCAGATAACGGTTCATAATCATCCGGGCAAAGTCTGCAAATTGAGAAATTCTGCTTTTTGCTGTGACCTTTATTTCCTTTTGCGGTTCAATAAGCTTCCATCCATCGTGCAACCTTGAAACGGGCATCAACGCTTCTCATCTGCCTTTCATCTTCCAAGCGGATGCTTACAGCATCAGCATATTCTCGTGAAGTCCATTATGGGTAATGACAACACGCTTTATCAGGGCTTCTTTTCCCAGGGCATTTAATTCCCCAAGCTCCCACCGGGTGATAACACCCTGCTCAAAAAAATAGCTCTTCACTACGCGGTTGTGCTTCATAACCATGATCACCACCGCAGCAACCCATACCCCGGTGGTCAGTGCCCTCATGGGAACATCCTTTGCGCCCACCCGGACTCCCTTTTCCAGAATCAGTGTTTCCATTCTGGTTTTCGGCTTTTTAAGAAGTCTGGGATAGTCATTAAAGCCGCCTTCCTGATATGGCTCATACTCGATGGTATCTGACAGGTTTGTCACCTTGGAAAAACTGAAGAGCACCGGACCAATGGAGCCTGGCCCGCTCTGATTCTTTCCGCAGGCGATGTTTGCATACAGAGCCACAAAACAAAACACCAAACAGATAAGCCTTTTCATAGTCTTGCCTCCTCTGGCAGATGCATCTTCCGGCACATTCTGCATTCGCTTTTCCTTGTACCTTTTCATTTTACCAGCGTTTTTACCAAATGGCAATTACTTATATTGAATGCTTTTCTATAACCGGAAGGCATAGTAACAGTTCAGCCTTGCATCTTCTTGCCTGCGTGCCGCGGACAAGAAGCATGTAGTGTCCGCCTCATGAAGGAGATAAAAATCTCCCCTGCTTTCCACCCCCGAAATAGGGATGTTTACCAGATCTTCGCAATCCCTGATTGCACGTTCGTTTAAATACGCAATACCGACGTTTTTCTTTAAAAGTTCAAGCAGAACAGAAAATTGTGTACACTCCTGAACATAATGCAGATCAACCCCGTAGGAAGCGTACAGCCGGCGCAGTGATTCCGTCTTTGATATCCCGTTTCGGTATCCCAGGAGCGGTTCATGGACAACTTCTGCATAAGAAATCGTCTGCCTGGCCGCCAGTGGATTTTCAATGGACATGGTAACGCTTGGCGGACCATCTTTCGCGAGGAAACGGTATTCCAGACCGGAAAACTCGGGTTCCGGATTTCTCGAATGCATCACACAAAGGTCAATTTCCCCCTTTTTCAACATTTCCAAAAGTACATTCCTTGTTTCCGGAACAGATTCAAAAGAATGATTAGGAAAGGTTTCTGACAGGCAGCAAAACAGATCCGGCCAGTAGCTCAGATTTACCAGCGGAGGCATTCCAACGCGAATCTGTCTTTTTCGGAAGGAATATTTTTCCATTTCAGAAACCAGGCCATCGAACTGGCACAAAAGTTCCTCACCTCTGCGGGACAGTTCTTCCCCTGCTTCATTCAGAAACAACCCTCTGGGAGTCCTGCAAAATAATGTCACCCCCAGTTCCTTTTCCAGAGACCGGATTGCCACAGAAATCGTTGACTGGGAAATCCCCCTGCCATTCCCCCCTCTGCAAACCGTAACTGCGCCGCCTTATGGGTCGCAGGCAATGAGAAAACCTACTTGAAGAGCCCATATATTTTTGATACAATAGTAATAAAGAAATGACAGACCGTCTGAAACTCACGCAAAACGGACATGCCTGCTGATGCAGGCATCATGCATATTAATCTTATGATAACAGAGGGGTAGACAATGAGCAGGGGAAGGAAACCACAGGACGTACGGCAGACAAAGACTTTGAAACAGACAAAACCGGCAATGAAGGAACAGACCAATGACATCATCTTTGCGCTGGATATCGGAACAAGAAGCATTATCGGTATGTTAGGCAAAGTTGAAGACGGCAGAGTAAAGGTAATCGCTCTGGAGCGGGAAAACCATGCTGAACGTTCCATGATGGATGGACAGATTGAAAACATTGAAAAAGTCGCCGACATCGCCGGAAAAATCAAGGAACGGCTGGAGAAAAAGTCGCGCATTCGTCTGAAACGGGTATGCGTTGCTGCCGCCGGACGGGCGCTTCGGACAGAAGAAGCCGAGTACGAGCTGAACCTGCCGGGAACGCAGCTGATTGACGACGAAATCATCAGCCGCCTGGAAGTCGGGGCAATCAGCCGGGCAGAAGAAGCTTTCGAATCAGAAAATGCAACCCGGGAGGATTCCCGCCGTTTTTACCTGGTAGGCTATACTGTACGCCAGTATTTTCTGGATCAGTACACAATTTCCAGCCTGAAAGACCACCGGGGCCAGGATCTGAAGGTGGACCTGATTGCGACCTTTCTGCCCAGTGAGGTCGTTGAGAGCCTGTACACAACGATGACGAAAATCGGCCTTGAAGTGGCGAGCCTGACCCTGGAGCCCATTGCCGCCATTAACGCCGCAATTCCCGAAAATATACGGCTTCTGAATCTTGTGATGGTGGATATCGGAGCGGGGACATCGGATATTGCCGTCTGCACAGACGGAAGCATTACCGGCTATACGATGGCCACAGTGGCGGGGGATGAGATCACAGAGACACTTATGAAACAGTATCTTGTGGACTTTCCAACAGCAGAAAATATTAAGATTCAGCTGGCCACGGAAGAGGAACTGACCTTTTTCAATATTCTTGGAGTGGAGCAGAAAGCCTCCGCGAAGGATCTGTTTCAATCCATCCGTGGGACGATGGAAGCGCTCTCCAAGGAGATTGCGGACAAGGTCGTAGAGCTTAATGGGAAAGCGCCGTCCGCCCTGTTTCTTGTTGGCGGAGGAAGCAAACTGGCCGGGCTGAAAGACGGAATTGCCGACGCACTGGGAATGGATCAGAACAGAGTGACGCTGGCTGGAACTTATTTCCAGACACAGGCCTTTTCAGAGGAATATGATCTGAATAATCCTGAATATGCAACCCCCATCGGTATTATGGTTTCTTCCGGTCTGAATTTGATTAATGACAGTTTCCGGGTGACTTTGAACGGGAAACCGGCCAAGCTTTTCCGAAATGGCAGTTTTACCGCCCTGAACCTCCTGATGATGAATGGCTATAATTTCCGTGATATCATGGGACGTTCGGGAGCGAACCTTACAGTTATGGTCAATGGAACACGAAAAATCTTTTACGGAACAGCCTCCGACCCTGCGGCGCTTTTTATCAACCGGAAGGAGGGAAAGCTGTCGGATGTGATCCATGCAGGGGATCTGATTGAATTCAGCCCCGCACGTAACGGAATCCCCGGCCATGCCTGTCTGGGAGATATTGAGGGCGTGCCGGAAGCAGAACTTGTCACTTTAAACGGGAAGCGTGCGTCCATGAAGACGGCACTGAAAAATGGAGATGTAGTATTCTTCCAGCAGCCTGAAAGGGAAATGGAAGAGGAACATGGGGAAAATACGGAAGCAGCGGAAGACATCGGAGAGCCGGAAAATGCAGAAGTCCCCAAAGATGCCGGAAGGTCGGAAAATGCGGAAGGCCCCAAAGGTGCCGGAAGGCCGGAAAATACAGAAATGTCACAAGTTGCTGCAATGGCGGAAATTGCCGGGATTCCGGCTGTGTTCGAAAACCAGGAAAACGCGGAAACATCAGAAATTAATGTAATGACGGAAAGCACAGAAGCACCGGAAGCCACGGCAGCGGAGGAAAGCATAGCGATTCCTGAAAAAATGGCAGAGCCGGAAGGAAACGATGCCACATCTGTCAGGGAAACCGCAGACAAGAATACATCAGAAGCAGATGCCCCCCAAAAGCCGGGCAGTCAGGAACTCAGAAAAGAAGAAATGCTGCACTTTATGCTGAATGATTCTGAGCTTCTCCTTCCCAAAAAAGACGATGGGCGCCCTTACTATTTGATGGATCTGATTCAGTATTCCGGTATTAACCTGGATTCTCCAAAAGGAAATGTGAAACTGCAGGTCAATGGGGAAGACGGAAGATTTCAGCAGGTTTTAAAAGAGGGTGATCATATTCTTATCTTTGAAGATGCAGAGTAAGGAAGGGAACCTTCCAGCCAGAACCACACTGCGGCGGGAAAAGCGATGTCATTAAAACGCTCCGCCGCAGTCTTCCATACTGTTATGATAAAGTCTTGCAAAATATTCATTCCTTTCCATCAGCTCGTCAAATGTTCCCTGTCCCACAATTTTTCCATCTCTGAATACAAAAATACGATCAAACATACTAATGTTGATAAAACGATGGACAATTGCCAGAACGGTTATGTCAGACAGATAACCCAGTACCTCTTTCATGACAGTCTCTTCGGTCAGATTATCCAGCGCAGAAGTTGCTTCGTCAAAAATGACAATATCCGATTTCTGAAACCAGATACGGGACAGGGCAAGACGCTGCCTCTCGCCGCCGGAAAGCGAAGACGCTTTTTCCCCAATTTGTGTTTCTATTCCCCTGGGCAGTGCATCAATGAGGGCTAAAAGTTCCACCTTCCGCAATGCTTCTCTGATTTCAATATCCGAAACATTCCTGTCAAACACAATATTCTCTTTTATCGTACCATCAAATACCGGAGTGTCCTGTGATAAATATGTGATTCTTTTGTACAAAGCCTCCAGCGATATGTGGCGAAGGTCCTCTCCGTCCAGTAAAATCTCGCCTTTCTCATACTTTAACAAACCTGTAAGAAGCTTTATCATCGTTGATTTACCTGAACCCGTTTCTCCCACAAAGGCCACCTTCTCGCCCGGCCGTATTTCAAATGAGATATTGTTCAGTATCTGTCTCTCGCCATACCAAAACGATAATTTCCTG
>CANRXD010000155.1 GCA_947643685.1 uncultured Clostridium sp.
CAAACCGGCTGAAACAACGGCAGCAGCCACTGAAGCGGCAAAAGAAACAGAAGCAGCGACAGAAGCAGCGAAGGAAACATCAGCAGCTGCTACGGAAGCTGCAGGTGCGCCTGTTGAGCTTTCTCTGTGGACCTACCCGATTGGTGACTGGGGAGATCAGGCGACTGTTGACGGATTAGTTGCAAAGTTCAATGAGGCACATCCGGAAATTACCTTAAAGGTTGAGTACCTGACCTATCAGGATGGCGATGACAAGGTAAACACGGCAATCGAAGGAAAAACTGCTCCTGACATTATTATGGAGGGACCGGAGCGTCTTGTAGCTAACTGGGGCGCAAAAGGTGTTATGGTTGATCTTTCCGATCTCTGGACCGATGCAGTAAAAGGCGATACCTATGCTTCTGTTGAAGCAGCCTGCCACGATGCATCCGGCGCTTACTATGAATATCCGTTATGTATGACTGCTCATTGCATGGCGATTAACCGCGATGTATTTGAAGAGACAGGTGCATGGCAGTATGTGGATGAAGCAACACATACCTGGACAACAGAGAACTTTTTAAAAGCAGTTCAGACTCTTTATGATGCAGGCTATACAAACGTTGGCGCAGTATTCTGCGGCGGCCAGGGCGGCGATCAGGGTACACGCGCTCTGATTAACAATCTGTATGGCGGCACTTTCACAAATGCTGATCACACAGAGTATACAGCAAACTCCGCTGAGAATGTAAAAGCTCTGGAAACTCTGGTTGCTCAGGACGGTATCAACTTTGATCCGGCTATTGTAGGCGGCGATGAGATTAACCTGTTCGTGCAGGGAGTCCTTCAGATGGCATTTTGCTGGAATATTGCTCAGGAAGTAAACAATGCAGACACACTGACTTTCGATGCATTCCCGATGGCATTCCCGTCTGACGATGGTGTTGCAGAGCTCTGTGGCGGTATCTGGGGCTTCGGCGTATTCAATAACGGCGATGAGGCTAAAATCGAAGCCGCTAAAACTTTCATCAAGTGGGCCTGTGATGAGAACACAGAGGATTGCGTAAAGGCTTCCACATACTGGTCCACACGTGAATCTCTGGCAGATATGTATGCAGGAGACGAGATGAAGACAGAATATGGCCAGTTCATGCAGTACATGGGCGATTACTATCAGGTAGTTCCCGGCTGGGCAACAGCACGTACCGAATGGTGGAATATGCTTCAGAAAGTCGGCGCAGGCGACGATGTTGCAGCATCTGTTGAAGAATTTGTAAAAAATGCAAACGCGGCAGCAAAATAATTCCAGTGTAGCAGTTCAGCCTTGCGGAGATTTCGAGCTAAAAAAGCGTTGAAAACTTGTTTTCATAAGCGTTTTTCACTCGGAATCTTCATAAGGCGGACGCCCGGCGCTTCTTGTCCGCGGCACGCGGGCAAGAAGATGCAAGGCTGAACTGTTACTGTAAATTAAGTGAAGAATACCGCCCCTTCGCCAGACCGGTCCGGGATGGGAAGGGGCGGATTTTTTAGACTGAGAGGGGGATGTTCTTGGCTAAACAAAATAATGGAAAAACTCATAAGCTGATGATGCAGGAAACTGTGGCGTCTTACTTATTCCTTTTGCCGTTTCTTATTTTTTTCGTAGGCTTTGTGGTATATCCAATGTTCATGTGTGTGTATACGAGCTTTTTCGATGCCACCATGGGACGCGCCGACATTTTCATCGGTTTTCAGAATTATGCGGAGCTGGCTGGAGACCCGGTATTCTGGAAGGGACTTAAAAACACGTTGATTATTGTTTTGGTTTCTGTTCCTGTCACCTGTATTTTTTCACTCTGGGTTGCCAATTGCATCAGCAAGATGCCGGTTGCGGCAACCTCTGCATTCCGCTGTATTTTCTATCTTCCTGTTGTTACCGGTTCTGTTGCCGTTACCATGGTGTGGAAATGGATGTTTAACAATTATTACGGCATTCTGAATTATATCGGAACCGCCACCGGAGTAATTGATAAGAACATCAACTGGCTGGGCGATGAGAGGTTTGCTCTTGGATGTATTATTCTGATTCTTCTTACCACATCCGTGGGCCAGCCCATTGTTCTTTACGTATCAGCCCTCGACAACGTGGATAAGTCTCTGGTTGAGGCGTCCAGTGTAGATGGCGCCACAGATTTTCAGACTTTCTGGAAAATCAAATGGCCCCAGATGATGCCTACTACTTTATATATTCTGGTTATTACAACGATTAATTCGTTCCAGTGCTTCGCCCTGATTCAGCTTCTTACTTCCGGCGGACCGAAGAACTCCACCATGACTATCATGTACTATATTTATTATAACGCATTCAAGCTGTATCGCTATGGCTACGGCAACGCAATGGGCGTTATCCTTGCCCTTATCATCGCGCTTCTGTCTGCCGTTCAGTTCAGGCTTGGACAGGAAAAGAATTAAGGAGGGGCAGATATGGCAGAAAAGAAAAGATCGGTTTATGATATTGTGTCATTCGTGTTGATTACGATTGTTGCGATCCTGTTTACCTTCCCCCTGTACTGGATTATTACCGGATCATTTAAAACAAAGATGGACATCATGTCCGTTACTCCGGTGTGGTGGCCTTCAGAGTGGGTGATGGATAACTACGATACCCTTATGAGTAAGAGGACGGCTCCCCTGTTTGAGTTCTTTGGAATTGCAGGGCCGACCATTCCGGCTGCAGTCCGCTGGGTTGTCAACACGGTATTTATGTCCGTTACCTCTATGATCCTTACCTGTATCACGGCGGCAATGGCCGGATATGCCCTCGCCAAGAAGCGATTCTTCGGACGTGGAATCCTGTTTTCCCTGATTGTCTGTGCAATGGCTCTTCCAAAGCAGGTTATCCTGATCCCTCTGATTCGTGAAATGTCTGCTCTGAAACTGTATGATACGCTCTGGGCGGCAATTATCCCGATTGTGGGATGGCCTTTTGGTGTATTTCTTTTAAAACAGTTTTGCGAAGGCGTACCGGGAGAAATGATTGAGGCGGCCCGTATTGACGGCGCAGGGGAAATCCGTACCTTTGTGGATGTGGTAGTTCCGATGATCAAGCCTGGTATTGGAGCCCTGGCAATCTTTACATTCATCAACTCCTGGAATGATTATTTCATGCAGCTGATTATGCTTACTTCAAATTCCAAGCTGACGATTTCCCTCGGTATTGCTACCATGCAGGCGGAGAACTCCACAGATTATGGTCTTCTGATGGCTGGTTCCGCACTGGCGGCGGTTCCGATTATCATTGTATTCCTGATTTTCCAAAAATACTTTACAAAGGGAATTACCCTTGGTGCTGTAAAAGGCTAAGAGAAAATAAAAAGACCGGGTTTTGCATGGAAATGCGAAATCGGGTCTTTTTTTGTTGTTAAAATTTGACAAAGAATAAAAGAATTTTTAGAAAATATTGTTTGATATGCTTGTCGATGAGAACTATTTATGATAGAATAATAAAGACTCCCAAAGTTGTTTTTATTTCGTCTTTCATT
This sequence comes from uncultured Clostridium sp., assembly GCA_947643685.1. Lineage (GTDB taxonomy): Bacteria > Bacillota > Clostridia > Lachnospirales > Lachnospiraceae > CANRXD01. Next base: position 3,501 of record CANRXD010000155.1, read on the forward strand.
TTGTGCAGAACGCTGTGTAAGGGCAGAAAACGAAATGGAAAAGAAAGAGACTGCTTTGAACCTCAGGTATATGGAGGCGTTGGAAGATTAAAAAAAGGAGAAATTTTTATGAAAAAAAGTGTATCTCGCGTAATGGCAGCAGTAATGTCGGCTGCCGTACTGGCTGGAGCTCTTGCCGGCTGCGGCAGCAAAACGACGGAAACCCAGGCGGCAGCAACACAGGCTGCAGCCGAAACCCAGAAAGAAGCAGCAGGTACAACTACGGCTGCAGCAGCTGCAGCCCCCGCAGAGTCCACAGGGGACAAAACTCTTAAACTGGTACTTTCCACAAACGATGGTTCCACAAAAGATGACCGTGTGCCGACTCCATGGCTGAACCATAATATGGCCACAAATCTTATGTGGCGCAGTCTCCTGCTGGCAGACAGTTCTTTAACAAAAACGTCTCCGGATCTGGCTGAAAGCGTAGAGATCAGTGAAGATGGTCTTACCTACACAATCACCATGAAGGATGGATTAAAGTGGTCTGATGGCGAGGCTCTTACTGCTGACGATGTTTTATGGTCTATTGACGCTGTTATGGCAGCAACCAATAAGAACTCTATTTACTCTGCAGCATTTGGTAAGATTACCGAAAAGAGCGCAGATGGCAATGTAATTACAATGAAGCTGGATTCTCCGTATGCTTCCATGCTGGACATCCTTGCACAGTTTTCGATTCTTCCGAAGCACAGTCTCGAAAGCGCAGATGCTGCTACTATCGATGCCGCCGATTTCTGGAAGAATCCGGTTACTTCCGGTTATTACATGATGGATGAGCTCAATGTTGGAAACTATTTCACATTAAAACTGAACCCCAACTATGAGGGGACAGCTCCGAAAATCGAGAAAGTTACAGTTTCCTTCGTTACAGATTTCCTTACAGCAGCACAGTCAGGCAGTGCAGATTTCCTGTACGGTAACGCTTCTGACCTTGTAGAAGGTATGGAATCTCTTGGAAATTATCAGTCTATCCCGGTAGATGTTCTTTTCTATAAATACTTCCTCTTCAATATGAAAGGCGTTGACGGCAAAGAAAATGAGGCTATGCAGAACATTGAAGTTCGTAAGGCTTTAATCCAGGCCATTGACCGTGCGACTCTGGCTGCCCTTTATCCGTCTGCAATGGTATTGAACAGTGGTGTTCCCAATGCGAATGAAGCTTACAACGGCTTTGAGTATACATACGATGCAGAGGCTGCCAAGGCTGCAATCGCTGCTTCTGGTTATGACATGACCCGTCCGCTTCGTATTTGCTACTACAACAATGACCAGACCTCCATTGACCTGATCAACATGGTGGTTTACTACCTGGAGCAGACCGGTCTTAAAGTAGAGGCGACTCTTTCCAATGATGGTACCACAGATCTGTTTACAACACGTGAATATGATATGGGCTTCAAGGGCAAGAGCTCTTTCTCCATGGAAGAGTGGTATTCTGAATATATGAGTACCGATGCCCTGTTCGGAAATGTATTCGGCGGCGACACCGCATTTGATGAGGCAATTGCAGAGCTTTCC
>CANRXD010000156.1 GCA_947643685.1 uncultured Clostridium sp.
AACGCAGAAATCAGATGCACAGGTATAATGTCTTACGACATTATACCATACCAGTCCCTTTTTGTCACTTTATTCCAGGGGAAAACAAGAGAATTCAGTAACAGACGCCGCAAGTTTCTTGCCCGCAGTACGCGGGCAAGAAGATGCAAGGCTGAACTGTTACATTCCAGGGGATTCAAATGGAAGTGAAAGAAAAAACAGCCTTGCCAAGCATAAGAAAAAGTATTATACTCACAATATATCAGTACAAAAGTAATAAAAGGAGGAACCGCTCATGCAGGTAACAAAGGATACGCTTATTGGAGAACTTCTCCGCTCAGATATCGATACGGCACAGCTTCTTATGGGGGCGGGAATGCATTGTGTTGGGTGCCCGTCTTCTCAGATGGAATCTCTGGAAGAGGCATGCATGGTTCATGGAATTAGCTGCGACCAGCTTGTAAATATTCTCAATGAGTATTTTGAGAAGAAAAATGCATAATTCATGAAAGAATATCAAAAAGGGGCGGCTGTTCTGGCCGCCCTTTTTGTTGCACCCGGAGCAGAAAGGTATGTGCTGCTTTCCCAGTCTGCCCTGGTGCCGAGGCAGGGAAAAGTCTCCTCTGCCCGATTAAAGTCTGGAAAGAGAGGACAGGGCATCTTTCTTTACAATTAATTCAAAGTGCTCTGCATAGTAACCTTCAGTGCCGGACTCCTGATTGAGTCTTTTTCCGTACTCGGACAATATATTGCAGGTACGGCTGAAGGAAAGTTCATCACAGTTTTCTTTTTTCAGAACCAGATAGAAAAAACTGTTTTTAGGATTTTTATAGAGGACACTGGTGCCGTTAAATATGCTGCCGGTTTCCCTTGCGGCAGCACATACCATATCCAGGGAGGGAAACTGATAGATTCTTACACAGGACCTCTCCTTTTTAGTTTCCGGATCAGAGAGGGTCTCCTGGGGGGCAGCTTCGGTCTTTTCCCGCTTTTCTGTATTTCCCAAAAGAGCCATCAGGTCTTCGGCGCCCTCCAAAAGCTCACTGGCCAGGGGGCCCCAGGGATTTTCGTCGTCTTCCTCCACCTGGGAGAATTTGGAGAATCTGGTATCCAATTCTTCCGGATCGTCGATCTTTGTAATGATTAACATGACACTTTCATTTGCTAACGGTATGGCTTCCACCATCAGGGGGATATCTTCTGCTTCAAATCCCACTTCACTTGATGCACGCTGAATCATTTCACGAAACAGATTTCTGGCTTTTTCACTTCCATAGGCCAATTCACTTAAATTAAGATTACGAACACTTAAGTCAAAATTACTTAAGGTACATCGAATTTGATTGTCGTTGATACGTTCTATTTTCATCGGATCACTTCCTGTCTGTATGGTAAGTCCAAAAGGTACATTTTTACGTCTATAATATACTATATAGTATTCGGGTTTGGCAATGCTATGTGGAAAATTTATTAAAAATTTAATAGATGGAAAAAATATGTTGTAAAAGGTCAGATTCTGTATTAAAATAGAACCCAGAGATTGTATTGCCGAAAGGAGGTGTGGATATTACAGAACACGTTCTGTTTGGTAAATATCGTCTGTGCAGGAAACTGGGGTCGGGCCGTTCCGGAACTGTGTACCTGGTATATCATATGGAGCTTGAAGAATATCGGGCAATGAAGATTGTGCCCAAGACTATGGCCGATTATGATACCTTTAAAAGGGAAGCGCTGTTCCTGAAAACACTCCGTCACCCGGGAATCCCTCTTGTTTATGACGTGGAAGAAGATCTGAAAAATAGCTATCTTGTAGAAGAATATCTGGAAGGCGAATCTTTATATGCCCTGGTGAAACGCCTGGGCAGCTTATCAATGAAAACGACAGTGGATCTTGGAATTCAGGTCTGTCGTCTCATTCATTTCATGAATACATCAGAAAACCCCATTTTGTACCTTGACTTACAGCCTAAAAATCTGTTGGTCTGTGATGGAATAATACGTTTGATCGACTTTGACCACGCGCAATATGCAGAGGATATCACTGCCTTTGGTGAACGCTATGGAACAGCAGGCTTTGCCGCGCCGGAGCAATACGGGAACGAAAGCCTGGACTGCCGGACTGACGTGTATGCCATTGGCGCCCTTCTTTTCTTTATGAGCAGAGGAAAAACTCCGGGAAAACAAGGCAACATGACAGAATCCGGAGAAAACCGGGAGCTGAACCGGATTATCCGGGGATGCATGGCGGAAAGAAAAGAGGAACGATATCCCAATGCAGGAGCAGTAGGGCAGGCGTTATGTGAATTAAAAACCGAAAGTTCAGGAGAACTGGCAATGGAATCTCTGAATTTTGTTTTTGCCGGTGCAAAGCATGGAATTGGTACGACCCATGCTGCTCTTGGCATATCAAATTTTCTGACCCGGAACGGGTATCCGGCCTTATACCAGGAGGAGTGGGAGACGGATGCGGTACGGACGATGGCCAGAAGCAGAAATATGGAGGCGGATGACACCGGAATTTACCATATGGACTCGCTGCATGTCCGTCCGTTTTATGGCCGCTCAGTAAAACTTCCCTGCCGGTACTTCCCGGCCGTTGTAAAAGATACGGGAGTTTCCTGGAAAGAGGGGACATTGCCGCCGGAGGCCGACCTGTATGTGCTGGTCTGCGGCGGGAAATGGTGGGAAGCTGACAGTACTTTACAGGCTGCAAAGTATTTTAGAGCCTGTGGTCGTGTGCTTCTTCTGTTTAACCATATGTCAAAGGACATCCGTTTGAAGCTGCCAGGGGAGTTATGTGCATTCCCCTGTCTGTACCTTCCGTTTTTTGCTAATCCGTTTAAGGAAGATAAAAGTGCAGATACCTGTTTTGGGGAAATTCTTAAAGCAGGGACAGGAGGAAAGAAGGAATGGGAAGGAAAAAAACGGGGGATGAAATTCTGGAAGCGAAAACCAGGCTGATAGGGGTTGCAGGCATCGGACACAGTGTGGGCTGTACTCACTTTTCCATCATGCTTTTAAATTATCTGGCCGGGTTTCTCAGAAGGAGAGCTTCACTTCTGGAATGGAATTCATCCGGTGATCTGGGCAGAATCGAAAAGATCTGCACCGGAGTGGTGAGGGGACATAAGCCTTACCATGTTCTGGACGCAGATTATTACAAATGTGCAGGACCAGAGGAAATGAAGGAAGCACTGGGCCGTAAGTATGAAGATATCCTGATAGATTTCGGTAACCTGGAGGATGGCGGATATGAAGAATTTCTGCGCTGTGAAAAACAGTTTCTGGTAGCCTCCTTCAGTGAGTGGCAGCAGGACTGCTTCCGGGAGTTTGTGATGAAAAACGACCGGGGGAAGAAAAGAAGCTGGCAATACCTTGCGGTCTTTGGAAGCGAGGAAACCAGAAAAGAATTTATGGGGCGCTTTGGAGTTTTTACTGAGCGGATTCCGTTTTCAGCGGATGCGTTCTCTGTCACAAAGGAGTGCGGGATATTTTTTCGGGAGCTGTTTCCGGAATTGTAGAAGTTAAATAAGCAGGCCGGCAGGGGTTTCATATGTCACATTTCTCCTTGGGGGCTCTTTGCCGGCTTGTGAATTAGGAGAAGGCATATGAATGAGGAAAAAAATGAGAGAAAACAATATCTGGATGGTTTGAAACGGTACAGAGAAAAAGGAATTCCGATCTACATAGACGGACAAATCTCAAATCCGAAGGACTGGGAAAGATTGTTTGAGATACGGGAGGACGGAATGTTTTATATGGGCGATTATGTGCAGGCAGACGCAGGAGGACTGAAGGAGATCCGCTTTGACAAGGTATATGCAAGTGAAGAGGATGTCCGGATAGAGAAAATGCAGAGAAAGGAGAAGAACAGGAGGAAATAAAAGAGTACTCTCGGAAACTAAGCCACAAAGATGGGGGCAGGGGAGTTTCCGAGAGTGCTCAAAAAATAAAGGGAGGGATTGCTGCAGAAGATACTGTTCTGCCAACGGAATTCTTAAGTGGCCTGGGTGGGAATTTGTTACAAAAAATTAACAGACGTTAAAAGGGATATGTGTTATAATTAGTCCAGAAAATACCAATTTCGGCATTCATGTAGTAATGGTTCATCTGTGTGCCGGTTGTTCGGGAGAAGAGAGATAAGCTAATGAAAAAATTAATACCTTTATTTATGGCTATTGGAATGATTTTTGTGATTATTCTTGGCTTTTTCGGTTTTAAAATTGTTCAGAAATATACGCCATCCAAGGAGTCGGCGGATCTGGGTGAAATTTATGGGGTCAGCGGGAACGAGACGGCAATTATTTATAATTATGAGATTCAGGAAATAAAGGGAATTTATAAAAACGGACAGACCTATCTGCCGCTGTCGTGGATCAACGCAAATATAAATAAGAGGTTTTATTGGGACAGTACAGAAAATTTACTGGTATATGCACTGCCGGATCAGATTGTCTATGCGGATGCAGAAACGAGAGGCTCCAATGGAGCGCCCCTTCTTCTATTGGAAGAGGATGATGTCTATCTGCCTCTGGGACTGATTGCCAATTACACCGATATTCAAATCCAGGCTTTTGATGGGGATGAAATAAAGCGTGTATATGTTACCCAATGGGAGAAACGGAAAACGGCCCGGATTAATAAAAACGGAAAGGTCCGCCAAAAGGGGGGAATTAAGAGCCCGATTGTGACAGAGGTCCTGAAGGATATGGAAGTTGCGGTTTTGGATACCATGGAAAGCTGGACAAGGATCCAGACCATGGATGGCCATATGGGATATATTGAGAATAAAGTGATTGCAGAGTTTAGTGATAAGGATTTCCGTGGTTCCTTTGCAGAGCCGGAATATAAAAGTACGAAAATGGAGGAAAAGATTGTTCTGGGCTGGCATCAGGTGACCAGCATGGAGGGCAATAAAACTCTGGATGCGGTGGTGGAAAAAACCAGAGGCCTTAATGTCATCTCACCTACCTGGTTTTATCTGAATGATAACAATGGCAATATAGCT
>CANRXD010000157.1 GCA_947643685.1 uncultured Clostridium sp.
TACTGAGTGCCTGCATTAAAATCATATTCAATTATTCAAATTCGGTCAAACTATGTCAAACTGCCATCGTAAAAATTGAGGGAGAGAAGCGGGCAGAAAATCGCCTCTGAAACACCCTCAAAACGGGGCTGCGGTTGTCCTACTTTTTAACCACTAAGCCCGTTTTTTACCTCCATTTTTGCCGGTTGTCCTATATTTAACCACTAAAAATTGGGTGAAAATGGCTCTCGTTTCGTCAAATCAGGTCAAACTATATCAGCCCTTTCAGATATAGCAAAACCCCGGAAAACCTTGATTTTCCGGGGTTTTTGAGCTGTTTTGATTCGATTTTGCCAGCCGATTAACGCTTGGAGAACTGCGGTGCGCGACGGGCCGCCTTGAGGCCGTACTTCTTTCTTTCTTTCATACGCGGATCTCTTGTTAAGAATCCGGCTTTCTTTAATACCGGACGGTACTCAGCATCTGCATGAAGCAGTGCTCTGGCAATACCATGTCTGATTGCTCCGGCCTGACCGGAGAATCCGCCGCCGCGTACATTTACAATAACGTCAAACTTGTCTGCTGTCTCAGTAGCAACGAGAGGCTGACGAACGATAAGCTTTAAGGTTTCAAGTCCAAGATACTCGTCAATGTTTCTCTTATTGATGGTGATATTTCCTGTACCAGGGATAAGGTATACTCTGGCAATGGATTTTTTTCTTCTGCCTGTTCCATAGAATTTTACGTTAGCCATTATGATTTCCTCCTTTCAGACCTCGATTAAAATTTGATTTCTAAAGCTTCCGGCTTCTGAGCTGCCTGCTCATGATCAGCGCCTGCATATACATGAAGCTTTTTAATCATGCTTCTTCCTAACGGTCCCTTGGGAAGCATACCCTTAACTGCTAACTCCACTACCTTCTCCGGCTTCTTCTCCATCATCTCTCTTAATGTGGTCTCTCTCATTCCGCCTACATAATCGGAGTGGCTGTAATAAATCTTCTGATCTAACTTCTTACCGGTTACTTTTACCTTGGAAGCGTTTACCACAATAACATAATCACCGCAAACCATATGAGGAGTATAGATCGGTTTATTCTTTCCTCTTAAAACCTTAGCTACTTCAGATGCTAAACGACCCAATGTATATCCCGTAGCGTCAACTACATACCATTTTCTTTCAATTGTTGCCGGACTAGCCATAAAGCTCTTCATGGGTTGACCTCCTGTTTGTACTTAACTAATCATTGTTCCTATATCGAAAAATACTGCTTCCGGGGCTTTGGCGACAGTATTTTTTACCGATGTCACAGTTATACATTATATTATACTATGTCGGGTGTGTCAACTGTTTTTTCTCCAAAAATATGCATTTTTTCCCGTAGATACAAGATTTTAATTACAGTTTACGGGTGGGGAAATCCGAAGGAAAACACCCTGAAAACAGCCATGATGCCAGTCTGGTTTTTCCGGATTCTATTTCCCGGATTTCTTTTTTTCCTCCAGATAATCGTTTAATTCCGTATTCTTCACATTGGTGATGAACATATGGCCCGGGGCGTGAGTAATCACAATGGGAAGCTTTGCCCGCTCCACTGCCGCCTGGGGTGTCACGCCGCATGCCCAAAACAGCGGGATTTCCCCTTCCCTGATCTCCACAGCATCACCATAATCAGGTTTATTCACATCCTTAATACCGATTTCGGCCGGATTTCCCATATGGACGGGCGCACCGTGAACATTGGGATACCGCCCGGTAATTTCCGCCGCAAGCCTGGCATCCTCCGGCTTCATGGGACGCATGCTGCACACCAGAGGCCCTTCAAACACCCCTGCCTTCTCACATTCGATGTTCGTCTTATACATGGGAACGTTGCATCCCATGGAAATATGACGCACATCAATGCCTGCCTGTAAAAGCGCCTCCTCAAAGGAAAAACTGCATCCAATCAGGAAACCCACAAAATCGTCCTGCCAGTAATCAGAGATGTCCGTCACCTCATTCACCTTTACGCCATCCCTGTAAATAAAGTATCTGGGAATATCTGTCAAAATACTGGCTCCCTCGCCCATATCATGAACATAAGGACTGCCTTCAAGGATTTCCAGAACCGGACATGGCCCGGGATTTCTTTTGGCAAATTCTTTAAAATCCTCCGCATATTTTTTTGGAAGAATCACCAGATTGGCCTGAGCATACCCGCCGCACATACCGGCTGTGGGAAAATCAATCTTCCCGCTTCGGATTTCTCTCCAGATATCTTCCGGCTTCCAGCAGCGATAATTTTCCATCACGCACCCTCCTTTGGGTTATCAGCGGAATCGAACCGTTTCTTTTTTCAGATCCACAAGAAATTCATCCCCATTTACCACCACACGGTAGGTTCCCTGGTCGGTCCAGCTGGTTTTATCCTCATTTACAGCCGCTGCGAGAGCCACTGCCTGTATCTCGGATGCCGGGGCTGACTGAGACTCCAGGGCGACTTCTAAAGCCCGGAATTTTGCTTTCTCCCGGCAGAAAAGGTCCTGGGCTTCCTCAATGTCCACCTTCTCAAAATGAACCTTAAATCCCGGCATGCACTGGGCCAGTTTGGGGAGATCCACAGAAATCACATTGGCAATCTTTGTATACCCGCCGGTGGTCTGATGGTCTGCCATCATAACGATCGGGTTCCCATGAGACGGCACCTGAACCGCGCCGAAGCTGATTCCGTCCGTAATAATATCACCGCCGTTTTTATGCTCTATCACTTCTCCCTGCATTCTGCAGCCCATACGGTCGTATTCATTGGAAACCGTATACGTACTGCCGAGGAATGTGGCAATACCCTTCTCCGTAAAAGCATCATCCTGAGGTCCCATGAGTACACGAAGAGTAACTTCCCGGGCAGAAAAGTCCTCCGGCTCCAGCTTTCTGTCCCTCATATTGGGAAGCCATGTTCTGGGCGCCAAAAAGCCAAGCTCATCCCCGGCTCCCAACTTTCTGCCTTCCAGTCCTCCCACCTTCGATTTCATATTTGTAGATTTACTTCCCATGATCACCGGAACTTCTAATCCGCCTGCAAAAGCCACATAGGCACGGCTTCCGGAAAACATTCCGCCAAAGCTTAAAACCTGCCCCGCCTTCACAAGAACAGCTTCATAGAGGGGCATGGGCTTTCCGTCAAGCTTTGCTCCTAAATCCCCTCCGGTCACTGCAGCCATATTATCCTCTGTAAATTCCACCATCGGTCCCATCATGGTAACCTCGATGACAGCCTCATTCACATCATTTCCAACTAAAATATTGGCGAGCGATGCGGAGCGCGTATCCATGACTCCGGAAACGGCCATGCCGGTTTCCTGATAGCCAAACCGTCCCATGTCCTGAATGGTGGTTAAAAATCCGCCGTTTACGATTTTAATCCCCATCATTCCGCCTCCTTTTCATAAACCACATAGCGATATGTATTGTCCTCCACCTGCTTTTCTATCCGCCTGTATTCCTCTTCGGTCACAGTGCAAAATTTCATGTACTGCCCGGCCTCCAGAAGTACCGGTTTCTCACGGTCGGAATCGTATAGCTTTAAAGGGGTGCGGCCGATTAACTGCCAGCCTCCCGGAGATGCCACCGGATACACACCGGTCTGCTCCCCGGCGATTCCCACGGAACCGCCCTCAATTTTCACCCTGGGACTTTTAAGTCTTGGAGTCGCAATTTCCTTACTCATGCCGCCAAGATATGGGAAACCTGCAATAAAGCCCAGCATGTAAATCAGGTATTCTCCGGAAGTATGAATTTCAATAACCTCTTCCACAGTCTTTCCATTGTGAGCCGCCACAGTTTCAATATCCGGTCCCATCTCTCCGCCATACAGAACAGGAATTTCAATGACCGTTGGCGGCGGTATCTGAATCGAATCCATGGTACCCATGATTGTTTCAAACCTCTCTGTCAGTTCCTTAAAACGAATCACTTCCGGATTATATACCACAAGCAGGGAGCGGTATGTGGGAACTGTCTCTATAATGCCTTCTATCCCCTCTTTTTCCACTGCGATTTTAAATGCACGGATTTTCCGGTTAATTTCCGGACTGATTTCATTTCCGAATTCTACACAAACCGCACAGTCTCCGGAAATAAGATACCTCACTTCACCCATAGACGTGTCTCCTTCCGTTCCCCTTTTCTATTCCCTCATCAGATTTCTGATGGAAATCCCCTCTGCGATCAAAGTTTCCCGGATATTTTTCACAAATTCCAAGGCCTTTGGATTATCTCCGTGTACACAGATGGAATCTGCCCTGATAGCAATGTCATTGCCATTGATGGACTCTACTTTTCCCTCTTTTACCATGCGGACCACGCGCTTTATGGCCACTTCCTTATCCTTGATTACGGCACCCGGAAGCTTTCTGGAAACAAGCGTTCCATCATCATTGTACGCACGGTCTGCAAAAACCTCGCTGGCTGCCTTAAGTCCCACCTTCTCGGCAGCGGAAATCATCTTGGACCCTGCAAGTCCCATAAAGATAATATTCTTATCCACCTCATAAACAGCCTCACACATGGCCCTCGCCAGCTGTTCATCCACGGCAGCCATGTTATAAATGGCGCCATGGGGCTTCACATGCTGAATTTTCATGCCCTTACTCTTTGTAAATGCCATCAGAGCGCCGAGCTGGTATTTTACGTATGCCTTAGCCTCCTCCGGCGTAACCGCCATGTTTCTGCGGCCAAAGCCCATCAAATCCGGAAAACCCGGATGCGCTCCCACTGCGGTTGAAAATTCCTTTGCCAGGGAAATTGTTTTTTCCATTACAACAGGATCACCGGCATGCCATCCGCAAGCCACATTGGCGGAAGAAACATACTTAAGGATTTCCTCATCCATACCGATTGTGTAGTTGCCAAAGCTCTCCCCAAGGTCACTGTTTAAATCCACATAAAACATATACACCGCCTCCTTATAGTAACAGTTCAGCCTTGCATCTTCTTGCCCGCGTACCGCGGACAAGAAGCGCCGG
>CANRXD010000158.1 GCA_947643685.1 uncultured Clostridium sp.
TAAGCATTTTTCACTCTGAATCTTCATAGGGCGGACGCCCGGCGCTTCTTGTCCGGCTTAAGCCGGACAAGAAGATGCAAGGAAGTCTCCCGACTGTTTTACGGCATCCGGGGCGCAAATCTTCATGACCTCTTCTGCATACTTTCAATATATCCGCAAATATCTTTCATTCCGTCGCACAGACGATTCCTGCTTCTCATATAGCCGGTTTGCGCCATCACATAATACTCTCTTGTTGTATTTTCCCCCGTGATTCCGCTAAATTTCCCAATGGCTCCGAAAATTCCAAATCCATCTCCGTAATCATGATGATATGGATCCTTCCGGCAGTAAATCAAATGGAGCAGCTTTCCAACGGTTTCTTTCAGCTCTTTATCCTCCAGATAACTATTTTCAGCCCGGGCCGCAAGCCACCCGAATTTTTCCTCCAGCTCCTTCCATCCCTCTTTAATCGCAGTGGTATCAAAATTTTCCGTCAGTGAGGACAGACATATCTCCAGACGTTTTCCCATATCAGCCATAAATTCAGAAATATTGACCGGAAGTGTCTTCGATTCCTGAATATCACATATCATTTCCAGATTAATTGCCGTATCCCTCATCATAATCGCTTCATCCAGTTTGTCGATGGTATCTTTATTTGTGTGCCACCACGGTCCCCCGCTCGGACAATCTGACATCCTCTTTTCCTTTACCGGTTCATATTTTAGCATGATCGTAATCGGTACAGACACTCCCCAGAAAGACTGATCAGCCCCGCGAATCATTGGAATATATGTTTCAGGTTCGCGACCTGTATATTTTTTTATAAGCTTTCCGGTGTAGGAAACTCCCTCTGTCCCGGCAGTCCTGGTTACGATCTGATCAGAATTTTTACATCCGGTCAGGTCCAGATTGATATGGGCGACACAATGATCATGCAGATCCTGCCAATGGCTGTCGCAGTACCAGGCTGATCCGGAAAACCTTCCATCCGAATGGCCTGACCACCACGCGATTCTGATCCCACGCTTCAGATCCTTTTGATACTTTTTGAATAACCGGGCATATTCCAGTAAAATTGCGTCACTGACTGCATTATCTGTAATTCCCTCATACCAGGAATCATAATGAGCCGAAACCAGGATATAGCTGTCACTTCTTCCGGGAATATCCGCGATTGTCATGGAGCTTTTACGGATATCCGTATCCATTTTGATTGAAAGAGAACCACAGACATTTTCCCTTTTCAGCTCTTCAATCAAAGCTTCTCCGTCAGAACGTCGGATGCCCGCAGCGGGAAGGAACTGCATGTATACCTCCTGATCCGGATCCGGAGTTCCCCATACGATTCCGATATTACTATGGTGAATATAATCCCCTTTTGTCGGACAGATCTGAATCACCGCCAGAGCCCCGGCCCGCCTGGCCTCTGCGGCAAAGGTCCCTTTTCCGTCCCAGGAAAGGACCATTTTCCCCTTAAAGGCCTGAAAACGAACCTGATTATCCAGCTGAGTCAGTTTCTTCTTTTCACTCCAGTGATCATAAATCAGCTCCCCTTTCAGATTATCCGCTTCTTTACTATAAACATCTGCAATCAGTGAATATGTTCTTTCTCCAACAGAAAGTTCTGCACTGACCGGAAGGCTGAAAAAACCATCATATTCACAATGCTCATATGAAACTCCATACGAATCCAGCTTTCCTTCAATATAAGAAACTGCCTTCTCTCCCTGTTCTGTCCCGCTGTACCGGTACAGACAATTAAAGCAGTTAACCGTCTCCAGAAGATTTTCTTTATTTACTTCCTTTAAAAGCACTTTTTCCAAACAATCCATCTTCTACCCTCTTCCTTTCTCAATTTCCATCTCTTTTAACGAAAAGACTCCGATACCAGGAGCATCACCAATCTGAAAAGAATCCAGTCCCAGAATCTCAGGCAAAGGCTCTTCCTCCAGAATCAACCTTATCTGCGATACGGTTTCGCCGATAAACTTGGGCAAGGGCATACTCTCCCCAGTCCAACACTCCATTTTCATCTGTCAGCCTCAGCAAAAGATGTGTCTTCGTCTGCTGAGGAATCCCATAACAAATACATGGGGAAGGCTGAATTGCTTTCTTTGGGTTTTCGGTAACTTATTCATAGGTACACCGCTCCTTTTGATTCTTTGATTCGCTAATCGCATTCTATCAGAATATACAAAACTTTTTCAATAAACAAAATAACATTGTAGCTTATGTTACAGCCTGTTTTATAATTACAATTCACACCCACGCCGGACCCTGTTCCGCTTTGCGGCAGCTAAGGCGTGAATTTTAATCAAATTTGCGTTCCTTGACTCACGGTTCCATTAATGTTATACTTTTTATAATTGTACCGAAGAGAAGGGAAGATAGCTTTGGACCGGGAATATTGCGTTAATTTTGAGCCTTACGAAAATTCAGCCCTTGAACAACTTATTCTTAATAATTGCCGTCGGACAGAAGTTCCGGAGGGAACTTATTATATCTGTCCCGGCGATATTCTGAACGAAATGTCATACATTTATAACGGTAAAAGTGTACATACGATGTTTAACGATTCCAGTCAGGAGAAAATATCCTATGTCCTGACCCATGGCTGGTTCCTCGCAGAGGGACTATTCTCCAATGGAAAGACCCGGTCTGTTGCTGAAAGATATTCCCTGGCAAAGACTCGTCTGGTACTTTACAAAATTGATCGTCCCACCTACCTGAAACTGATCTCTGTCCCTGTTTTCAGTGATTCGATCATCCGCAGCCTGAGCTCAAAACGGGCCTTTTTGCAGAGAGAACTGGAAAGTGTAACACTGAATCGCGCCAAAGACCGCCTAAAAAAATTTCTGATTCTCCTGTCAGATCCTTCCGCCAGCCGGGATGGTCAATGGTATCCTTTAAGTAATGAATATACTCATCAGGTGATTGCTTCCATTATTGGAACCAACCGGGTTACCATCAGCCGTTTCATAAGTGAACTGGCACAGGAAGAATTTCTCCGGGTTATCAACAAACATATTCAGATCAACAAAGATCACATTACAGACTGCATGCAGTAACAGACTTTAATAAAGGTCTGCCCTGACAACCAGCTCTTACCTAATGCAGCAAAAACCGCATGATCACCATTCTACCCGGTAACCATGCGGCACTTTTATTTTTCTGATACTCTTATTTTTCTGATGCTTTTATTTGAGATTCCTCCATCTCATAGAACAGTGCAATCATATGTTTCACAGACGCCCTGTAATCTTCAAGTTTCATATTTTCATCCGGAGCATGATGATTTCCATTGGTGTTTCCAGGACCCACTCCAACAATCGGCATATCCGGCCATGCCCGATGAAAATAGATTGCCGGACCTCCCCCTAACTGCGTAGGCTCGATCACCATAGGCTCCTCATAAACATGCTTTGCTGCCTTCATGACAATATCTTTAAAAGGAATATCCACAGGCGTTCTCACTGGTGCGTTGGCGCCGCGTGCCACCACCTGTATATCGGAAAAACCATGTCTGATCAAATGATCTCTCAACTGCCCTTCCACTTTTTCCGGACTCTGATTTGCGACGAGATAAAAAGATACACGGGCGAATGCCTTATGAGGAACGATTCCCCGTGGACCGTTATAAAGTTCCCCCGCCTCCAGGCCGCATACTGAGATGGAAGGCTCCATGTAGATCTGTTTCTTTAACTGCAATCCAGAAGCATTTCTCAGGAACCCGGAAATACCCATTTTTTTCTTAAGTGCTTCTTCCTCATACGGAAATGCTTTCAGAATTGCTTCATCTGCCGGTGTCACCGGCATCACATCATCATAAAACCCTTCGATTGCGATCCGCTCATCTTCCCCCTTTAAGGTAGACAATGCCCATATCAGCCGCCATGATGCACTGGGAATAATGGTACCCATACGGGCATGCACATCCTTATTTGATGTTTCCACCGAAAGATCAAAGCTTATGCTTCCCCTGACGCCAAACCTGGCCCACGGTCTTCCGCTTTCGTCTCTGCGCCCATTCTCCCATAAACAGACATCCGACTTTGTAAGCTCTCTGAATTTTTCCGGTTCCTGTTCTGTAAATTTTCTCAGCGATCTGCTGCTGGTTTCTTCATCGCCTTCGAAGAGAAATTTCACATTGACCGGCAGCTTTCCTTTCACTGCAAGAACAGCCTCCACTGCCTGAATTCTGGAAAGCAGTGGTCCTTTATTGTCAGATACGCCCCTTGCGTACATAACTCCGTCCCGCACCTGTGCATCAAAAGGTTCCCCGGTCCAGAGATCATGCTTCCCCTCCTCTACGACATCATAATGGTTGTAGAAAAGTATGGTCGGCTGATTATATCCGTCTTTGTCCTTTTCTGCTTTTACCCCTGCACTGATAAGAGCATTCCCGTTCTCGATCTTATGCTCTTCCCAGGGAATCCCCACAGAGTCAAGCTTCTTCACAATCCAGTCCCTTGTCTTTGACAGTCCCTCCTCGTCTCCTGCTACACTCCGGAAGGAACATAATTCCCTCAGCTCAGCCATCATGCTCCCAAAATTCTGATCCACATAAGCAAAGATATCTTTCATGAGTATCCTCCTCGTCCAATAGCTTTCTTTCTCCTGATTATATTCTCCTTTCAAATTTTTTTCTATAAGATTCGTTACACTGTAACCAATGATACAGGAAATCCCTTTCTGTCCCCTCTATATAACAAAAAAGCTGTGAATATTTCTTTCACAGCCCATACAATCTCAATCTGATACGTACCCTCAAAACCACATATTGAATCATCCTTACCTTCTAAATCCTTCCCATCAAACCTTTCTGGATAAGCCCTCGACCGATTAGTAACAGTCAGCTCCATACATTACTGCACTTCCACCTCTGCCCTATCTACCTCGTCGTCTTCAAGGGGTCTTACTTCTTTCAAATGGGATATCTCATCTTGAGGGGGGCTTCACGCTTAGATGCCTTCAGCGTTTATC
>CANRXD010000159.1 GCA_947643685.1 uncultured Clostridium sp.
AGCTTTTAAAATCCGGTGAGGTATGGGTAAACGAAAAGCAGGTGAAGGCCAGCTTTAAAGTATCGGAAGGGGATTTCATTTCCTTTGAGGTGCCGGAGGCCGTGGAGCCTGTGATTCTGCCTGAGGACATTCCTCTTGATATTCTCTATGAGGACCATGACGTAATTCTGGTGAATAAACCTAAGGGAATGGTGGTCCATCCGGCCGCGGGCCATAATACGGGAACCCTGGTCAACGCGTTATTGTATCACTGCCGGGACGATCTGTCAGGAATTAACGGTGTTTTAAGGCCGGGAATTGTCCACAGGATTGATATGGACACCACCGGGGTCCTGATTGCCTGCAAAAATGATATGGCCCATAATTCCATCGCCGCCCAGCTAAAAGAACACACCATTACCAGACGGTATGAGGCCATTGTCCATGGCGTCATTAAAGAGGATGAGGGAGTTGTGGACGCCCCTGTGGGCCGGCATCCCCGGGACAGAAAAAAGATGTGTGTCAACTACCAGAATGGAAAAACGGCTGTGACCCATTACCGGGTTCTGAAACGGTTTCGGGGATTTACACATATTGAATGCCGGCTGGAGACCGGGCGGACTCATCAGATTCGGGTTCATATGGCCCATCTGGGTTATCCCCTTCTGGGAGATGCGGTCTATGGTCCTGCAAAATGCCCCTATCCCCTGGAGGGGCAGACGCTTCATGCGGGAATTCTGGGGTTCATTCACCCCAGAACGGGGGAGTATCTGGAATTCAGGGCCCCGAGGCCGGAATATTTTGAACGGCTGCTGATGGTTTTAACATCGACATAGGCGGCATTTATTCTATAATAAATGAATCTAAGCGTAACAGTTCAGATAGGTCTGCGCGGGGCCTGCCCCAGCGAAGCGAGGGCATTCACCGCGCTGACCGTACGAAAACGCAGTGGTTGCGGGTATCCGCGGTAACGGTGGCGGTAACGGTAACGGTTCAGGATTCGCTTGCTTTTAGCATGGGCATCGTTTATAATATCAAAAAAGGAGGTTGATCCATACGATGGAATCCGGTGACAGTTGTCCTGGCCTGAACCGAAACGATGCCATTTTATTCAAATACAGATGTTGACACAACCTGTGCGGAGCGATCTCTGCCCGGGCTGTGTTTTTTTGCTTTTTTGGAGAAATGGGATTGATATAGAAAGGTTAAAACCATGTTAGGATTACTTATTTTACAGTTGGTGCTGATTGCGCTCAATGCCGTTTTCGCCTGTGCGGAATTGGCTGTGCTTTCCATAAACGAAACGAAACTGGAACGAATGGCCGTTCAGGGAGATAAACGGGCCAAACGTTTATTCAGGCTGACACAGGAGCCTGCGAAGTTCCTTGCAACCATTCAGGTCGCTATCACGCTATCCGGCTTTTTGGGTTCTGCATTTGCGGCAGATGGTTTTTCTGAACCGCTGGTAGACTGGGTGCTGAGCCTGGGTGTGAATATTCCCAGGGCAACCCTGGACTCCCTTGCTGTTGTCGTTATCACGTTAATTCTGTCTTACTTTACTCTGGTTTTCGGCGAGCTGGTTCCGAAACGGGTGGCTATGAAAAAGGCGGAAGCTCTTGGCCTGGGCATTTCCGGTCTGATCAGCGGCATTTCCGTTTTGTTCAGGCCCATCGTGTGGCTGTTATCCGTGTCTACCAATACAGTTTTGCGGTTACTGGGCGTTGACCCCAACGAGGTGGATGAACAGGTCAATGAGGAGGAGATCCTCCTGATGGTGGATGCCGGCAGTGAGCAGGGCGCTATTGATGAGCAGGAAAAGAAATTTATCCAGAATATTTTTGAGTTTGACGATCTGACTGCGGAAGAGATTTCTGTCCACCGTATTGATGTTATCATCCTCAAAATGGAAGATTCCATGGACGAGTGGGCGAAAGTCATCTATAACAGCCGGTATAACCTGTACCCGGTATGTGAAGGCTCTCCGGATCATATTATCGGCGTTCTCAATGCCAGGGACTATTTCCGGCTGGATAATAAGAGCCGCGAAAACGTAATGTGCCATGCAGTGAAAGACCCCTTCTTCGTCCCTGAAACCATCAAGGCGGACGTACTGTTTTGCAAAATGAAGAAAACCCGCAACGCGATGTCCATCGTACTGGATGAATATGGCGGCATGGTCGGTATTGTCACCTTTAAGAACCTGATCGAACAGCTGGTGGGAGATCTGGGTGAGGATACCCCGGAGGAAGAGGCTGCGGAGCCTCATGTTGAGCAGATGGATGAGAACACCTGGGCTGTTATCGGCAATGTGGAACTCTGTGATATCGGGCAGGCATTGGATATGGATATCGATCTGGAAGGAGTGGATACGCTCACCGGGCTTGTATTTGGTGAATTGGATATGATTCCCAGAGACGGTGAACAAGTGATTGAACTTGATTTCAGGGGATTACATATTCATGTCACCAGAGTAAAGGATCATCAGATTTCTTATGCAACCATTACGAAGCTGGCTGGCTGTGAAGACAGAACAGAAAAGGGTTAATCAGGAACAACACAAGGCAGGGGAATGTATGTTCGACAAGAAAAAACACTTGACAGCCCGTTTCTTTTATAGTATGATTACCCAGGTGACCTGATATGGAAAAAATAGTAGAACAGGGTTTGCTGTATGATTTCTATGGCGAGCTGCTGACAGAGCATCAGAGGCAGGTTTATGAGGACGTGGTTTTCAACGATATGTCCTTAAGTGAAATTGCCGAGGAGCAGGGAATCAGCCGGCAGGGGGTTCATGATCTCGTTAAACGGTGCGATAAGATCCTTTCCGGCTACGAAGAGAAGCTGAAGCTTGTTCAGAAATTCAACCAGACCAGAAAAATGGTGGAAGAAATCAAGGAGCTGGCCGGGGCCTACAAGGAAAGCAAAGAGGAGGCCCTTATTGACAGGATCGAAGCCCTGTCAGAGAAAATCGGGCAGCTTTGACCATAGAGGGAGAGGTTAAATGGCATTTGAAAGTCTAGCCGATAAATTGCAGAATGTTTTTAAAAATTTAAGAGGCAAGGGACGTTTAACCGAAGCTGATGTGAAAGCGGCTTTGAAGGAAGTGAAGATGGCCCTTCTGGAAGCTGATGTAAACTTTAAAGTCGTGAAACAGTTTATAAACTCTGTTCAGGAACGGGCAGTGGGACAGGATGTTTTAACAAGCCTGACTCCCGGACAGATGGTAATAAAAATTGTAAATGAGGAGCTTGTAAAGCTTATGGGCTCCGAAACTGAGGAGATTGCCTTAAAACCCCAGAATGAGATTACGGTTATTATGATGATCGGTCTCCAGGGCGCCGGTAAAACCACCACAACGGCAAAGCTTGCCGGAAAATTTAAGGCAAAGGGCAGAAAGCCTCTTTTGGCGGCCTGCGATGTTTACCGTCCTGCTGCCATTAAGCAGTTACAGGTAAACGGAGAAAAGGTCGGTGTTCCGGTATTTTCCATGGGCGACAGTCAAAGCCCTGTGAACATCGCAAAGGCGGCTCTGGAACATGCAAAAAAATCGGGCTGTAATCTTGTGTTTTTAGATACGGCGGGACGTCTCCAGATTGATGAATCCATGATGGATGAACTGGTAAAGATCAAGGAGGCAGTCACGGTTGACCAGACCATTCTGGTGGTGGATGCCATGACCGGTCAGGATGCCGTCAATGTGGCCGGAAGTTTCAATGAGAAAATCGGCGTTGACGGAGTAATCCTTACCAAACTGGACGGCGATACCCGGGGCGGTGCCGCCCTTTCCATCCGTTCTGTCACAGGAAGACCGATTCTTTATGTGGGAATGGGGGAAAAGCTTTCTGATCTGGAGCAGTTTTATCCGGACCGCATGGCCTCCCGAATTCTGGGGATGGGAGATATCCTTTCCTTAATTGAAAAGGCCGAGTTTGAGGTAAGCGAAGAGAAGGCAAGGGAAATGAGCCAGAAGCTTCGCAAAGCCGAATTTGATTTCAACGATTTTCTCGATCAGATGAACCAGATTAAAAAAATGGGCGGCATGAGCAGTATCCTTAATATGCTGCCGGGAATGGCTCAGATGAAGGGAAATATTGATATTGATGAAAAGTCCATGGACAGGGTGGAGGCGATTATCCTTTCCATGACAAAGGAAGAGCGGGCCAATCCGTCTCTCTTAAACCCGTCCAGAAAGCAGCGAATCGCCAAAGGCGCAGGCGTTGAAATTGCCGAGGTTAACCGGATTGTGAAGCAGTTCGAACAGTCCAGAAAGCTGATGAAGCAGCTTCCCGGTATGATGGGAGGGAAACGTAAGGGCGGCCTGTCCGGCATGATGGGAAAATTCAAAATGCCGTTTTAAGGAAAAAGCAAATGCGATTTTTCGCATGGCTATATAAGGAAAATTTTAAGGAGGTGAAAGAAATGGCAGTAAAGATGAGATTAAGAAGAATGGGTCAGAAGAAGGCTCCTTTTTACAGAGTTGTAGTTGCAGATTCCCGTTCCCCGAGAGATGGAAGATTTATCGAGGAAGTTGGATACTATGATCCGAACTGCGAACCGAGTGTGGTGAAATTCAACGAGGAAGCAGCTAAGAAGTGGTTAGCAACAGGAGCACAGCCGACCGAGACTGTTGGCAAGCTTTTAAAGGTAGCCGGCATCACCCAGTAATGCGAGGTGTTTTCATGAAGGAATTGGTTGAAGTTATCGCCAAAGCACTGGTTGATAATCCAGACGAGGTTGTGGTTACAGAATCAGAGAAAGAAGACGAAATTGTCATTGAGCTTAAAGTGGCCTCCTCCGATATGGGAAAGGTCATCGGTAAGCAGGGAAGAATTGCGAAAGCAATCCGTTCCGTTGTCAAGGCGGCTTCTTCCAAGATGGAAAAGAAAGTTATCGTTGAGATTCAGTAACAAAAAGGACTGTAATCAAAGAAATTTGATTGCGGTCTTTTTGATATCAGGCAAAATTATAATCCGGAGGTTCAAGTATGG
>CANRXD010000160.1 GCA_947643685.1 uncultured Clostridium sp.
TCACTGTGGTTCTGATTCTCATTGGCATTATATCCACGGATTTTTCCAGATATTTTATTATTTTCCACCATATTTTCTTTAATAATGACCTCTGGATTCTGGATCCAAGAACGGATATGCTCATTAACATTGTCCCGGAACCATTTTTTATGGATACTGCCCTTCGGATTGCCATTGTATTTGTTGTGCTGGTTCTTGTATTTTTAGGAATTAATTTATTTTTCTGGATACAAAATTCCCGCCGGAACAATCATAAAATTTCTTTACTTCTTCTGCAAATTCTTTTATAATGATTTCGTAGCTTTGCCGTACAGAGTGCGGATATTCTGGCACTCTGTACGGTTTTCTTTTCTTCTTCAAAATAGAATCAATAAGGACTTTTTATATGAAAAAAATTTTTAGCGTTTTACTCTGCCTTTCCCTTTTTTTAGGGTGTCTGCCAGCTGATAAAGCATGGGCTGCTGCAGAATGGCCTTCTGGCATCTCCATCTCTGCTGACGGCGGAATCGTTATGGATGTCAATTCCGGAGCAGTCCTGTACGGTAAAAATATAAATGAATCCTACTATCCGGCCAGTATCACAAAAATCCTCACAGCCCTTATTATCATCGAAAACTGTGATCTGGATGATATTGTCACTTTTTCTCATACGGCAGTCAACACCCTGGAGCCGGGTGCAACCATCCTGGGGGCACGTACCGGAGACCAGTTAAGTGTCCGGGACTGCCTTTACGCGCTGTTACTCCAGTCCGCAAACGAAGTCGCAAACGCTCTGGCAGAGCATTGCTCCGGCAGTATCGAAGCCTTTGCAGATCTCATGAACCGGAAAGCCGAATCCCTGGGCTGTACTAACTCTCATTTTGCAAATCCCAGCGGCTTAAACAACGAAAATCATTATACTTCTGCCTATGATATGGCACTGATCTCACAGGCTGCTTTTGAAAATCCTACCTTTGTGGAAATTGATTCCACAACATATTATGACGTTTTGGCAGGACAGCTCCAGCAATATCCCAATGGCTGGCGGTATTACGCCCACCATCGTATGCTGAAAAAAAATGACTCCGTCTATTATGACGGAATCATCGGAGGAAAGACAGGATATACCTCCCTGGCAGGCAACACTCTGGTAACCTGTGCGGAACGGGACGGGCTCAGATTAGTTGCCGTAGTTTTAAACGGGCATCAGACCCACTATACCGATACCAGAACACTTTTAGATTTTGGTTTTCAAAATTTCAAATCCATTGCCATTGCAGATAAAGACAGCACTTATCAAAAAATAGAAAATGATCTAACCATTTCCGGAATTATTCCCGGTGAATCCACCCGCCTTTCCATTGATAAAGGAAGTGTCATCACCCTTCCCAATGGTGGTGATTTTTCTGATGTAACCTCATCTTTAGACTATAATTTAAAGGGAAGTGCTCCTGATACGGCTGTTGCCCGCATTGATTACATGTACGGGAATATAAAGGTAGGACAGGCCTTCCTTGAGGCCAACACCATTCCTGGTTTTACTCCGGGAACCATAGAGGCTCTGGAATCTTCCGGAGATTCCGGGGCGGTCGCCACCATAGAAGTGACCGCAAAAGCAGCGGAAACTCCTGACCCGGTCCAAATAGATCAGTCCAAAGAAAATCAGATTTCCAATTCCTCTGAAAAAATATCCTCTGTCTTTTCCATACTTAAAAAAGTTCTGTTTGTAATAGCTGTTCTGGCCGTTATTGGAGCCCTCGTCTTTGGGATTCTTTCATACCGGGAATATCGAAAACAAAAAGAACTCTCTCTTCGCCGCGAACGCCGTGAAAGCCGCCTGAAACGGTGGGGATATTCTGTCACGGAATTTGATATGATTATGGAAGAACATCTTCGTTCCAAAAACAAATATAAAAAACAGGGCTTCTGGGACCGTCTCCGACGAAGATAACAGATAAAAGAGGAGTTTCGCTTTTTTGGTGAAACTCCTTTTCCATTTTATCTACTTCTTAAACACCAAATTTACAAAAGCTTCCGTATGTTTCTTCATTTTACTTTTCTCAGTCCGCCTGATTCTGGTCTCTTCTTTTTTCTTTACAATCAGCTCTGCCCCTTCTTCCGTCACCAGCTTTTGGGTTTTTACGGCAAATAAGTCGCCATTCTCTGCCCTCTTAATGCGAATTTTTCCTTTCACCGGACCATGCTCCGGGCAGACTGCCAGACACAGATAATACTTTTGTCCATAGGAAAACCAGCGCACCTTCTTCCGCAGCATCCGGTGACACTTATAGCAAATCATATCCGTGACTTTTTTATCGCTCATGACCTCCTCCCTCGTCTCAAAGGTCCTGGATACAAATTTGGAATAGTCCGGAAATTCCAGCGTAAATTCTTCCTCCGGGCCTCTGGGAACCCGGTAGTAGTCCACAGATACATACGGAACCACTCTCCAAAACTCCAGTTCCCTCATAACTCGCCCTGTGTATTCCGCATCCATCAGCGCCCTGTGAAAAGGTTCATCCGCCTCAAGGCCGAAAAAGTCCACTGCATAATCAAGGGCATCCCTGGTCTTCCCATCGGAAAATAAAATACTGAACAACTTCTGCACATCGTAAAACAGCAATGGGTTCTTAAAGGGATTCCCATGATAAGCCATATTCCTCTGAAGCTCTGTGAGATCCATGGATCCCCAGGTGCAGAAAATATAATCACTGCCGCACCAGCGAACAAAGTCTCTTATGACTTTCCTGAAAGGCTCTCCATGAGCCTGAAGCTCTTCCATTGTCACATGAGTTACCTCAGAAATAATATAGTGCATCTCCTTATACACTGTTGGAAGAATCAGGCGGTGAAATTCCGATATTTTTTCAAATTTTTTATTCAGTTTAACGGCACCAATTTCAAATATTTCAAAGGGAAGATGTTCCACAGACGTTTCCTTCCCCGCGGTGCTCTGATTCCACTCTAAATCTAATACAATATAATGCCTCATAGCTCTTTCAGTATAACATAATTTCCGTAGCTTGTAAATTTGTAACGGTTCAGATATCTCTCCCAAACTGTTACTCAAAACTTTCTATTGAGTTTCCTTTTTAGTGATATTATACTATAAGAAAGAGGAAAACATACAGGGAGGTGTTTATGAACACAATCACCATCGCTCACTTAAGTGATATCCACTACAACCCGGAAGATTCCAGTCAGATATCCACATTATTAAAAGAAAAGGGACTTCTTGTGGAAAACCTGCTTCCCCAATGTCTGGAAACTTTGAAAAATCGGAATCCGGATATTATTCTGATCACTGGTGACCTTACCCATGAAGGAAATTCCAGCCATTATCG
The DNA here is from genome assembly GCA_947643685.1 of uncultured Clostridium sp. Lineage (GTDB taxonomy): Bacteria > Bacillota > Clostridia > Lachnospirales > Lachnospiraceae > CANRXD01. The sequence goes on from CANRXD010000160.1 coordinate 3,324, forward strand.
GTATCTGAAGCAGCAGATCAGCTCTGCACTTCCTGATGTTCCCATACTTTGCACCATGGGAAATCACGATATCCGTGGTGCTTTCCGACAGGGCTTTTTAGAAGAACCGCCCTCAGAAGATCCTTATTATTCCTGTCTTTCCATAAAAGGCTTTCGTTTTGTTTCTTTAGATAGTTCTTATGAAAAAGGCCTGGAGGGAGTTTTGGGAGATGACGCCCTTGATTATCTGGAAGATATTCTGTTAAGGCCGGCAGCCAGAGGCACCTTTCTTCTTATGCATCATCCGGTGATGGAGGCTGCCAGATCCATGGGTCTTACTATGGGTTCCCGTTTCTCCAGAATCCTCAAAAGTGGAAAAATCACTGCTTTATTCAATGGCCACGTTCATGGCAGCTATACAGGGACTGTTTATGGCGTTCCTCAATTTACTTCTGATTCTTTAAAAACAGGATGCGATTATCTGGGTAACTATCTTTCCTACAATGACAGAGCAGGATATCAGCTGGTTACGTTTGACAAAAAAGGCGACTGGAATGTCGAGAGATTTCTGCTCCATCCAAAAACAGAAATATATTTTAAGAAAAAATTTGATTAAGGAGATATAATTATGAAGCATTTAACCGGTCTTGCCCATATTGCCCTCTTTACAAAGGACCTGGAAGCTTCCGTCAGATTTTATGAATCCCTGGGCGGAGCTGTCACGGACCACGCCGATGTAAAAAAACCGGCGGGAACCAATCATATTGTAATGGTACAGATGCCGGGATTTTTTCTGGAAATCATAGAACCCCATGATGGAAGCCCTGTAACAGCAGAAGGCGGCATGTTCCCTCATATTGCCATCGAGGTGGATGATATTGATGCAACAGTCGCAAAACTTAAAACCTGCGGCATTACCGCCTTCCGCACAGAAACCCCCATGACTATGCCAATTTTCGGCGGAATCCGGAATATTTTCTTCACAGGGCCCGGCGGAGAGCTCCTGGAGCTTTTACAACATCAATAAATGTTTGAAGGCCTCTATACCTGGCCATAAAAGGTAGCAGTTCAAATATGCACTGAACTGCTACCTGGAATCTTCGCAAGGCTGAACTGTTACTGAATTACGGATTCTGTCTTCCGTAAGTGAGCCATGCCTCTGACGGAGACGTAAATCCGCCAGACTGAATGGCCTTAAAGTCCACCTTTATGAACTCAAGATTTCCATCTACCTGCCCTTCAATCACATTGGCAAATACCACCTGGTTGAACAGCGCCGGAATATCCCGTCCTGCCGGCAGCGGAATTTCAGTCCAGCCGCCTCCCGTATAGGCGTATTCGTAAACATGATATCTTCTTCCGGCGTTGGAATCTGAGGCAATCCCGCCTTCATAATAATCTGAAATCTTCCTCATGCCTGTTCCGGCATTCTCCGTATAGGTAAACAGATCCGTTTCCACAGCCATTCCGCCGTTCAAAATTCTTCCGCTCCTGTCTGCTGTTACTACACTGGCCACTGGAATTCTCACATACATTCTGAAATAGGCATCATTTTTGCTGTTATTTTTGACAGCCGGATTCTTGTTAATTATCTTTCCGGAATAAATATTCTTTGCCTGATTTATGCCAAGAGCGTTGGAATCGGAAGCGATATAGCT
>CANRXD010000161.1 GCA_947643685.1 uncultured Clostridium sp.
GTGCCAATGGGGTTTTTGTAAATGATGTCCGTGTTCATGGAAGCCGTGTGCTGGAATTTGGAGACAGGATTAATATTTGGGGGCTTCGTATTGTCTATTTGGGCGATATGCTGGCGATTCATCAGGCGCCCAATCTGAAAATAGATTCTTCCGTACTTAGAAGGTTTGATTTTTCGATTACGGACCAGTCGTCAGAGAACAAGGATGCTGTATCCAATGAAAAAACATACTATCACCGTTCGCCCCGCAATATGGAATCTTTGGATACGGAAACCATAGAGATCGAACCTCCGCCAGCTCCTGTGGAGGAAGAAGAGATGCCGCTTCTCATGCTGATCGGTCCATCTTTGACCATGATGCTTCCGATGATGCTGGGGACCGGCATGGCCATTATAAGCAGCAGGATGGGCGGTGCTTCCAGTGGCGCGTATATGTATACAGGATTGATTACAGCTTTATTTTCGGGAATATTTGGAGCGTACTGGGCTGTTTCTAATATGAATTATGCAAAGAAAAAGACCAGGCAGAACGAGACACGCCGCTTTGATGCATACAGCGAATACCTGATGAAATGTTCCGAAGATATAAAGGAAAAATATACACAGAGTATGCGGATCTTAAGAGAGAGATATCCCTCTGTGGATCATGTCATTAAAAGTGGTGATACGGTATCCGATGAGCTGTGGGGGAGAAACCGTTCCCATGAGGACTTTCTATACCATCGCCTGGGAGTGGGAAACCGGCCGTTCCAGATTGCAATTGAAGTGCCGAAAGAGAAATTTCAGCTGATCAATGACAGCCTGGCTGATAAACCTAAATTTATTAAGGAAAGCTATAAAATCATGCACGATGTGCCGGTGGGAATCGACCTGGAAGAAAACACACTGATTGGAGTCGTGGGAGGTGAAAAAAAGGCGGGCGCATACCAGGTCGTGTATAATCTTGTTGCCCAGCTGGCCACCCAAAACTGCTATACGGACGTCAAGATGGCGTTTATTACCCGGGATGAAAAATATAACGGCCAGGATGCCTGGAGTTTTACAGAGTGGCTTCCTCATGTATGGTCTCAGAACAAAAAAAGCCGTTATGTTTCTCTGGAGGCTTCTCAGGCCGGCGACGTATGCTACGATCTGACGCAGGTACTCCGGCAGAGGGCGGAAGAAACATCTGCTCCAGGAGGAGAATATGTTAAATTCAATCCACATTATGTGCTTTTTGTAGAGGATGGATCGCTGCTGGAAGGGGAACTGATCAATAAGTATATTTACAGCAAAGAGCAGAACCTGGGGATTACCACCATATTGATGGCGGAGAAATATTCGGATCTTCCGAATGCATGTGAATGCATTATACAGAATGATTCTGAGTATCAGGGGGTTTTCAATGTAAAAAGCGGACGGAATAACGGTACACCGGTTAAATTTGATTCCATGAATGCAAAAGCGCTCCGTAAGATTGCAAGGATGCTTGCCAATCTGGAAGTGAATGAGGTGGAAGTAGGCGGTGAAATACCGGGAGCGGTTACATTTTTTGAAATGTATGGTGTCACAACCCTTGAGGAACTGAATGTACTGGAACGCTGGAAGAAAAACCGTACATATGACAATATGAAATCTCTGATTGGTATAAAATCCGGCGGACAGTACTGCTATCTGGATCTGCATGAACGGTATCATGGACCTCATGGTCTGGTTGCCGGTACGACAGGCTCAGGAAAATCTGAAACCCTGCAGACTTATATGCTGTCTTTAGCTTTGAATTTCAGTCCGGACGATATCGGTTTCTTTATTATTGACTACAAAGGCGGAGGAATGGGGAATCTGTTTTCGGGATTACCACACATATTGGGACAGATTTCAAATCTTTCAGGAAACCAGGTACAGCGTGCCATGGTCTCGATTAAGAGTGAGAATGTACGCCGTCAGAGAATCTTTAACGAAAATGGCGTAAACAATATCAATGCTTATACAAGATTGTATAAGAATGGAGAAGCAAAAGAACCTGTTCCCCATCTGTTTATTATCATCGATGAATTTGCAGAGCTGAAACGGGAAGAACCGGACTTTATGAGAGGCCTCATCAGCGTTGCACAGGTCGGGCGCAGCCTGGGAGTACATTTGATCCTGGCCACTCAAAAGCCCAGCGGAACCGTGGATGACAATATCTGGAGTAACTCCAAGTTCAGGCTTTGTTTAAGGGTGCAGGACCGTCAGGACAGCATGGACATGCTTCATAAGCCGGATGCGGCATACTTAACCCAGGCCGGACGTGGATATCTGCAGGTGGGGAATGATGAACTTTATGAGCAGTTCCAGTCAGGCTGGAGCGGCGCCGTCTATGATGATGAAACCGGAAGCGCCAAACAGGTGATTGCAAAGCTTTTGACCAGTACGGGCCGGGCGGGCCTCATAGGGAATCATATGAAGAGCAAGAGAAAAGCAGCGGCCAAACTAAAATGGGTTGCTTCTTTATATGAAATCGTAAGCCGGACAGAGGTGGAGGATATTTCAGGATATTATCCGTTACTGGCCAAAGCCGGCATTGAGTATCCCAATAATGAGTACAATTCCCGTCTGTTACATAATTTTGTAGATTTATATTATGAGGCCTGCAGCGCATATGGAGACGAAAAAGAGCCGGAGAAGATCTGCAGATATATCATAGATGCTTCCGAAACCCGAAAGATAAAGCTTCCCGAAATGAAGGAAAAAACACAGCTGGATGCGGTGGTAGAGTATCTGGCGCAGATAACGGAAACGGCCGGATATCAGAAGCAGCAGCCGCTGTGGCTTCCGGTGCTGCCAAAGACCATTTCTTTAAACGCTTTGGACGGATATGGGAGCCAGGCATATACAGACGGACAATGGCCGGTACAGGAGGCCCGCTGGGAGTTAAAGGTAATGGTGGGATTGTGCGACGATCCGGTGAATCAGTTTCAGATGCCGATGGTGCTGAACTTCGCGCAGGACGGCAATCATGCCGTATGCGGTATCAGTATGAGTGGAAAGAGTACGTTCCTGCAGACCGTGGTTTATTCCCTGATTCAATGCTATTCTCCGGAATACCTGAATCTTTACATTCTGGATTTCAGCAGCCGGATGATGGAACCATTTGAAAAGGATGCCCATGTGGGAGGAATTCTCTATGAAAATGATCTGGATACTGTGGGAAAGTTTTTCTATATGCTTCAGTCTATGGTTCAGGAGAGAAAAGAGCTGTTCCGCGGTGGAAATTACTACCAGTATGTCAGTAAGAATGGAGTCGTATGTCCGGCGGTAGTGGTTGTGATTGATAATATCGCAAATTTCCGGGAAAAGACGGAGGAGATATATGATGACCTTCTTTTACAGATTTCACGGGAATGCACAGCCAACGGGATTTATCTGCTGATTTCAGGAGCTGGTTTTAACACAACAGAAATTACAAGCAAATTGAGCGAGAATATCCGGCGGGCAGTCTCGTTGGAAATGCAGGATAAATTTGCTTACAGTGATATTCTGCGATCCATGCAGATCTCAACCCTTCCGGAGCCTGGAGTACCTGGCCGGGGACTGGTTGAGATCGATGGTTCTGTTTTGGAATTTCAGACCTGTGTTGCTTTGGAGGCATCTGATGATTACAACCGTGTGGAACAGATCCAAAGCCGGTGCAGAGAAATGACTGCTTCCTGGAAGGGCAGGCAGGCAAGGCCTATTCCGCATATTCCGGAGAAACCAGTATGGACGGAATTCCGTGCGCTGGAAGAGGTTCAGAAGCAGATTGATGATACGGCGCTTCTGCCAATGGGATACAATCTGGATACGGCGGCAGTTACCGGCATAAATCTGAGACAGACATATTGTTACATGATATCCGGAAAGAAAGGAACCGGAAAGACCAACCTGCTTCGTATTCTGATGAGGGCAGCGGCAGAAAAACGGGGAAAAGTTGTCGTCGTGGAGTTTAACGGTGTGGAACTAAGCGGCGAAGCAGAAACGCTGGGAGTAAAATATATCGGCAGTGAGGATGAATATTTCACCTTTGTGGAGGAACTTATTCCTACATTCCAGAAGAGAAATGCTCTGCGTTTAAGCTATAAGAGTCAGGCCTTGGAAGATGAAGAGATATTTACATTGATGAATGAGCAGTATGAACCTTACTTCATTTTCATCGCGGATCTGGTGGATTATACAGGGGTTCTTCACAGGAATGAAAATAATTACTGTATTGATGGGGCAATGACTAATTTTCAGGAAAAAGGAAGCATGCTGAACATCTATTTCTTCGCTGCTCTTAATCCGGATAAAACCGGCAACGCAATGGGAGAAAGCGTCTTTGAGACTTTTGTTTATTACAAGACAGGGGTTCATCTGGGAGGATTTGCAGATTCCTTAACGATTATGGAATTCCCCGGACTGGGATATAAGGAGCTGGCTTCCGGAGACAAACCAGGCTGCGGCTTATTGTCTGGCGGCGACAGCACACAGACGATTCATGTAGTGACGCCGTTTGCCAGGGGGGAAGCATGATTACGAGCCTGACGCTGCTGAAAAAGAAAGGAGAATATGAACCGCTTTTACGTACATTGAGACGATTCGCCGCAGTTTATACGGATGAGATGTGGTCATATCCTTTCTTTCAGAGTATTTCCGGGATAGAACATTTTCTGGATATGGAGCCGGTAGTGGATCTGGTCAATTGGGATGTAACCATAGACGGTTCTTTGGCATTGCTGGAGAAAATGCGGGGCCAATACCAAAAAGCCTGTCTTATGATCATTGCCGACATGTCCATATCACCCATGAAGTATCTGAAACCGGGGATTTTACCGGAGGCATTGCTGCTGAAACCAATAGATTCCGATGATATGGAAAAAGTAGTAAGAGCCTTGTTAGAAGTGTTTACAAAACGTATGGATGATCAGGAGGATGCTTTTTTGGTGGAGACCATTTATCGTCCAGCTTCCACC
>CANRXD010000162.1 GCA_947643685.1 uncultured Clostridium sp.
ATATGAGGTAATGCGTGACGCAGGTTCCGATATCCCGGCCATCCATAACCACATCGGCTCTTCTGGCCAGATTTTTCTGAAGCTCCACCAGTTTTTCCCGCACAGAGAGATACCCGGATGTGGCGGAAGCCATATTTCCCACTTCTTCGGTACGTATGAGACCTGAAACATTTTCTCCGTTTAAGAGCACCTGCTGGGCTCCATCCTCATAAGAGATCGTAACCTCCACATTTTTACAGGCACGGGAAACTGCTGTCTCATCGGATTTATCCGTCCCTTCTCTCAAAAAATAAAGAGCCATGGCCCTGTACATAGCCCCTGTGTCCACATAGATGTAATTTCTTTCCGCAGCCACTGCTTTTGCCACCGTACTTTTTCCGGCTCCGGCAGGACCGTCGATTGCCACGTTAAAAGACATGTTCTCCTCCTCTATTTTACTTCCATTTCCATTTTTTATTCATAAAAGAACGCTTCTTCCGGCCAGCATTCCTGTGGACCAGGCAATCTGGAGGTTGAATCCTCCTGTCACCCCATCCAGATCAAGGACCTCCCCGGCCCAGAAAAGCCCCGGCATCTTTTTCGATTCCATGGTGGAAGGATTGACCTCTTTCACAGAAACGCCGCCCTGGGTGATGATGGCTTCATGAAAGCCCCGAAGCCCTGTAAGTGTCACCCGGAACGCCTTGGTGATTTCCACCAGACGCTCCCTCTCCTTTGCCGTCACCTCATTGACCTTCTTATCCGGATTGATGCCGCTTTTCTCCACCATCACAGGAATCAGTTTCGCCGGGAAAAGATGCGCCAGGGAATTTTTAAACTGCTTATTTTTTGCCTCCGCAAAATCCCTCAGGATCCTGGAATCCAGCTGCTCTTTCGAGAGGGCAGGCTTTAAATCAATATCCATAAGAAGCGGACGTTCCTTTATGGCCTTTGCCGCAAAGCTGCTGGCGCTTAAAACAACAGGGCCGCTGACTCCAAAATGGGTAAACAGCATTTCGCCGAATTCCTTCCAGAGTATTTTTTTCCCATCATACACGGTTACTTCAATATTTTTCAAAGAAAGTCCCTGAAGAGATTTCACATCGTCTTCCAGACAGTTAAAAGGCACCAGAGCCGGGGAAAGCGCCGTTACCGTATGGCCCGCCGCCCTGGCAAAGCGGTATCCGTCCCCTGTGGAGCCGGTGGCCGGATAAGAGAGGCCGCCCGTGGCCACAATCACCGCGTCGGCCGTGACATGCTTATTCCCCTTTTCCAGAACCACACCGCTGCATTTTCCGTCAGAAAGCAAAAGCTCCCTTACGGGCTCATTTAAATACACTGTCACATTTTGTTCCCGAAGCCTCTGCTCCAGGGCAAAAATTACATCTGAGGATTTATCCGACACGGGAAATACCCGGTTTCCCCGTTCTGTCTTTAAAGGACAGCCACAGTCCTCCAGAAGTCCCATCATATCAAAATTGGAAAATCCGTAAACGGCGCTGTATAAAAATTTTCCATTGGTCACCATATGGGAAAACAATTCCTCTGTATCGCATGCGTTGGTCACATTACAGCGTCCTTTTCCCGTAATATATAGTTTCTTTCCAAGCTTCTCGTTCTTTTCATAGAGGACCACCCTGTGGCCCGCTTCAGAAGCGCCGATGGCAGCCGCCATTCCGGCCGCCCCGCCGCCTGTTACCACTACTTTACCCATGTTTTTTCTTCGCTTTTTCCACGTCCTTTATTTTCTTTTCCAAGGCGTCCACAACCGTCTCCAAAACCTTTATGCGGGCATAATATTTGGAATTGCCCTCCACCACAATCCAGGGCGCATCCTTCGTGGAAGTGCGCTCCAGCATTTCATTGACTGCCTCCTCATACTGGTCCCATTTTTCACGGTTCCGCCAGTCTTCCTCTGTGATTTTCCATCGTTTTTCCGGATTTTTCATCCGGTCATTGAACCGTCTTTCCTGTTCGTCTTTATCAATATGAATCCAGAATTTTAGCACCACAGCGCCGGAATGGACCAGATGTGCTTCTACGTCGTTGATCTCCTCATAGGCCCGCCGCCACTCATCTTCCGTACAGAAGCCCTCAATCCGCTCCACCATGACCCTTCCGTACCAGGTTCTGTCAAAAATCGCAATATGTCCGTCCTTGGGGAAGTTATTCCAGAACCTCCACATATAATGATGGATTTTTTCCACATCATTGGGGGATGCTGTCGGGCATACTTTATAGCCTCTTGGGTCCAGATGGGAAGTCAGCCGGCGGATAGCTCCGCCCTTCCCCGCGGCATCCCAGCCTTCAAAGCCCAGCACCACCGGAATCCTGTAACGGTAAAGCTCGCTGTGAAGACGCTCCAGTTTTTTCTGAAGCCTGTCAAGCTTCTTTTCATATTTTTCTCTTTCCATGGACTTTGTAAGATCTGTTCTGGAAAGAATTCCTTTTTTATACTTGTCCGGCGGTACAGGGCCCTCATAAACCTCAGGCACCCGCTCCGTTTCATGGGCCTTTAAAGCCGCTTCCATGGCATCCGCCACGGTTCTCATCACCGCAAGAGCCGCCGGATCTTTGTGGGTGGCGTCAATGACAGTCCATGGAGCGTATGGGGTATGGGTCCGCTCAATCATTTCTTCATTGATTTTCTCATATTTCTCATAATGAAGGTTCCGCTCCCACTCTTCCTTTTTTATTCTCCAGGAAGTTTCGTCAGAGCTTTCCAGCTTCTCAAACCGCCTCTTCTGCTCTTTTTCAGAAATCTGGAAGAAAAGCTTGATTAAAGCACATCCTCCATCCACAAGCTGTTTTTCAAAGGCCAGAATATCCGCGAAAGCGGCTTCCACCTCTTTTTCCTTCATCTTCCTGTCAAAACGATCCATCTGCACCCGTTTATACCAGCTTGTATCAAAAATTGCAATTCTGCCATCGGCCGGAGCCTTTATGGCAAACTGCCAGAGGAACGGATGCATCCGCTCCTCCTCTCCGTCCCTGTCTCCGGTATAAACATCAAAGCCTCTGGGATCCAGTGTCTGAATCAGGCGGTTGATCTGGAGGCCCTTTCCTGCCGCATCATATCCGTCAAAGACAATCAGAACAGGAATTTTTACATCCTTTAGCTTTCTCTGGAGAAGCCCCAGGCGCATCCCCAGTTTCTCCTTTTCTTCCTTATATTCCTTCTTCAACATAAAAGGACCTCCTTTTCGCTTCTGTTCTTACGAATTACCACGCTGATTCTTCATGGACCAATACCGCTTCAGGGGCCAGAGCATGCTGTCAGCTATGCAAACGCCCTGGCTACCTTCGGCATCATTTCGCTGATCTTAATGTGCTGCGGACATTCCTTCTCGCAGTGGTGGCAGGCCCGGCAGGCATCTGCCTTGACGGAAAGCTCAGCGTAAGCGGCTTTGGCCGGATTCATTCCATGGCTTGCGGTCATATTGTAAGCGGCAAAGAGCTCCGGAATATTAAGGCCGAAGGGACATGGCATGCAGTATGCACATTTGGTGCAGTTTACAAGGGCCATCTTATCAAAGATTTCCTTTGCCTTCGCATATACCTCTTTTTCCTCTTCGGTCACCATGCCCACATGGCTTCTGTCCGCATACTGAAGGTTTCCTTCCACCTGGTCAGGCTCTGTCATTCCGCTTAAAAGAAGACTCACCTCCGGCTGATCCCAGATAAAGTCAAGGGCATACTCCACATGGGATTTTCCTTCCGGGAACATCTCAGCCACATGGGGAGCCAGGTTTGCCAACTTTCCGCCAAGAAGCGGCTCCATAACAATAACGCCAAGTCCTTTTCCTGCTGCATATTTTAAGCCCTCGGTTCCTACCTGATACTTCGTATTGATATAATTGTACTGAATCTGGCAGAAATCCCATCCGTCATAATAGTCGATGATTTCCTTAAAAACATCCAGAGAGTCGTGGAAAGAGAAACCTATGTACCGGATTTTTCCTGCGGCTCTCGCTTCCTCCAGCTTCTTTGTCAGGTTGAACTTTTTCACCTTTTCCTCAAAACGTTCACGGCTTAAGGCATGGAGCAGATAAAAGTCAATATGGTCTGTCTCTAATTTCTTTAACTGCTCATCCAGATATTTATCAAAATCCTCTTCTGACTCCAGAAGCCAGACGGGAAGCTTGTCAGCCAGATACACCTTTTCACGGTATCCGTCCTTTAAGGCTTTGCCAACCACAAATTCGCTGGTTCCCTGATGATACGGATAAGCGGTATCCACATAGTTGACACCCTCGTCGATGGCGCGGCGGATCATGGCAATGGCCTTTTCCTCGTGAATCGTTCCATCCTCACTGAGGGGGAGACGCATACATCCGAATCCCAATGCTGATACTTCAATTCCTGTGTTCCCAAATTTTCTGTACTGCATGTTTTTCCTCCACTTTCTTTTTTCATTTATTCAGATACCACGGAAGTTCCCGGCTGTCTGTTCATAGCCTCATGCTCCCTGGCAATCTCCTCATAAAGCTTTACGGCGTCCCAAAACTGGTTGACAGGCGTAAGAACCGCCTTATAGTCTATCCGTCCAACGCCGCCTTTCCTCAAGGCATAGATCACGGCATCCACCCGCCCGGAGACAAGTCCGGCCATAACCATCATCTCTTTTTCAAATTCCGGCCCGTCATAAACCTCTTTGGCTGGTTCCATTTCCTTTACCCCTGCCATATACCCCACCGGATTCAAATATTCTTCGGGGGCAACACATTTTATCCGCATTCCCAGAGGAAGCAGGGCCCGTTTTACCTTAGAAAGTCTTTCCTGGTCTGTAAATCCATATAATAAGACGGTCTCTTTCATAGAACCCTCTCATCCTTTCCTGGCATTGTCTGCCGTTTTTTCTCTCTGTCCTTAATATTTTACCATGACTTTATTTCCATTTCAAGGGCATTCCTTCCCTGTTTCTCTGGGCCGTTTCTTCCCGCATGCGGCCCCAT
>CANRXD010000163.1 GCA_947643685.1 uncultured Clostridium sp.
TATTTTAAAAACAGAGAAGAGTATCCCAGGGATGAGAATGGGAACCTGGATATGGAAGCTCTGGAATGCATTGATATCGAGAAATTTAATGAGGACATGAACGCGCTTCTGGCGGGAAAGCGTGTTGAGATTCCCAGGTTTAACTTTGTGACGGGAACCAGGGAGTACAAAGGCGACTATTTACAGATCGGCGCCGGCGACGTATTAGTGATCGAAGGAATCCACTGTCTCAACGACAGGCTTTCCTATTCACTTCCGCGGGAAAGTAAATTTAAAATTTATATCAGCGCCTTAAATCAGTTAAATGTGGATGAACACAACCGGATTCCCACCACAGACGGCCGGCTGATCCGGCGTATGGTGCGGGATGCCAGGACACGGGGAACCTCTGCGCTGGAGACCATAGGACGCTGGGGCTCGGTCCGGAAGGGAGAGGACAACAATATCTTCCCGTTCCAGGAGGAGGCCGATGTGATGTTCAATTCCGCTCTGGTGTATGAGCTGGCTGTGTTAAAGCTTTATGCAGAGCCTCTTCTTTTCAGTATTCCAAGAAATACGCCGGAACATGATGAGGCCAAGCGGCTTTTGAAGTTTTTGGATTATTTTCTGGGGATTGACAGCGAAAATATTCCGAAGAACTCCATTATCCGGGAATTTATCGGGGGGAGCTGTCTTAAGGTGTAAGGAAATAAGCTGCTGCCGGTCTGTTACCGGAACCATCCTTTCCCAGAGGACAATGCTGGACAGACAGAAAAAAATATGATATAGTGAACTGGTTCTGAGTAAGACAGGTGGTCGCTGCTGTATAACCGAAAGGATACAGGAGAGGAAAGTCCGGGCTTCACAGGGCAGGGTGCCAGATAACGTCTGGCGGAGGCGACTTCAGGGACAGTGCAACAGAAATAAACCGCATGGTTTTCCGTGTAAGGGTGGAAAGGCAGTGTAAGAGACTACCGCCTTGCTGGTAACAGGAAGGGCACATGTAAACCCCACTCGAAGCAAGACCGAACAGGGAGCATAAGGCGGCCCGTCTGCTCCCGGGTAGGTTGCTGGAGCCGCATGGTGACGTGCGGCCTAGATAGATGATCACCCACGACATAACCCGGCTTATCGTTTTGCTCAGAACTCATTTTCCGGTACATGGACCTTATGAAAGGATATGGGTGGACTATTGAAACATACAGTCAGAAAATCATTCATTTTTATCATGCTTGCGGCATTGTTTCTCTTTGCGGCATGCAGCAGAAAAAAGGCCGTGGATTCCAGTAAGGCAGAGGCGGGACCGCAGGCTGCCGAACAGCTTGAACTGGGAAAAAAGTATCTGGCCGAAGAGCAGTATGACGAGGCCATTGAGGCATTTTTAAAAAGCATTGATTTCAACGATCAATATGTGGATGCCTATATGATGTTAGGAGAGCTTTACCTGGACCAGGAACGGTTTGAGGAAGCGGTGAACATTTTAAAAAAGGGATACAAAAACACGGGAGACGCTTCCTTAAAGGAGCTTTATACCTTAAGCTATGAAAACCTTGCATATCAGTATTACGACAACGAGCAGTATGACGAGGCCATCGAAGCCTTTGAGGCGGTCGTGACGCTGGATAAGTCCAATGTGGACGCCTATATGACTCTTTATGATATTTACATATTGCTGGAGGACTATGAGAACGCGGACGTGATTCTGGAAAAGGGTTATGCCGCTACAAAGGATGAGATGCTTAAGGAGACCAGATTTACAAATCTCTCTGAGATGGGACAGCAGTTTCTGGATGAGGAGGACTACGAAAACGCGGTCTATTATCTGGAAAAGCTCCGGGAAGCCGGGGAAAAAAGCTCTGAAATTCTGGTTTCTTTAAGCCGTGCCTATTCCGGTATGGGAGAGCATGAAAAGGCGGTTGCGCTTCTGGAAAGTGCAGAAAACCAGGACGATGAAATCATAAAGAATGCCATGGCGGATGAGAGCGCCCGGCTTGGCATGGAACAGTATGACGAAGGGGAAAATGAAGCGGCCATTGAAAATTTAAAGAGAGCCATTGCGCTGGCTCCAAACCATCTGGACGCCCATACGATCCTGCTGTCTGTCTATATGGAGACCGGAAAGGCTGCCGAGGCCAGAGCTCTGGTGGACCAGTGCCTTTCCAAATTCATGAACGCCGAGGCAGCCTCCAGCGGAGAAAGCTTTGAAAATTTCCTCAATGTGGTGTCTGAGTTCTATGGGGAACAGGATAACATGGAGGCATGCTTAAGCTTCTGGGAAAAGGCGGCGGCCTTAAGACCGGATAATGAAGATTTCCGGGACCAGGTTATGGGTTATCGCTCCACGGTGGCAGACAATGCTTACATGCTTGCCGAGGAGATGCTGATGGAAGGAAACGTGAACGGAGCCATGGCAAATTATAAAAAAGCCTTTGCTCTGGCTCCGGATAATTTTGAGGAGACTCTCGTGTTTACGGATAACGGGACCTATGGCCTGAAAAAGGATGGTTCTTTCCGGGTAGGCTGGTACAGCGATGAAGAAGGGGAAAGGTATTACTTTAACCCGGCGGCAGGAAATGACCATGGCCGTTCCGTTATGGGCTGGCAGAACATTGACGGCAGTGATTACTATTTTGAGGATGACGGAAGAATGATGCGGGATGATGTGGCGCCCGATGGCCGCCATGTGGGCCCTGACGGAAAGCTTCTTGGAGACGGACAGATTCCCACAGAGGAAGAGACAAAAGAACCCGAAGAGGAGGAAACTGAGGAGGAACCGGAGACCACAGGCTCCCACAAGCCAGAAACGGGAAAGGAGACTTCTGCTTCCCAGGAAACAAAACCGGCTTCCTCCACGGGAAACAAATCCTTAAAGTTCAATACAGACACTCTGCGGGATGCCAGAGACAAAGGCGGTGTGGTATCCGTGAAGGCAGAGGACCTGTTCTTAAATTATAAGGATGGAAACCTGTCACTCAATGACATTTATACCTGCATGTCTCAGTATGGAATGAAGGTGCAGTGGATTTCTGAGGAAAGTCCCTATGAACTGGGAATGGGCGATTTTGTAGTCTGGGTATTTGCAGAGACAAACCGCACAGACTCCGCGGTTGTAGTAAAGGATGCCAATAAATATAAAGAAACTCTCCGTGCAAAAGCACTGCCGGAGGGAACCGACTTTGCCATTGAATTTGGTTCCACGGCCACCAGAAGCAATGAGACAGTGGATATTGATAAGATGGATGCGGTAAATAAAAAGTAAAAAAATCTCCGGGGAAGCCGTAAGCGACTCCGGAGACTGAGCTGCAGGGACTGCCCCTCGCCAAAGGCGACATGAAATGGGCAGTCCCTGTTACCATTCACGTCCTGTCTGCCGTAAAACGGAACAGAATCCGGCGTGGGTGTGATACAAAAAACGCTCCGCTTAATCTCACAACACGATGTTATTGAGAATCAGAGACAGGCCGGAAATGATAAGAAGCGCAATGACAAATAATTTCGCTCTCTGCTCCGGCAGCCGTTTCTGGAAAAAGATTCCGATTCCAAGGCCGAGAAACATGGCGGGAAGAAGGCAGACCGCCGTTTTTGCGGCATCCTTTGTGAGGATTCCGGCGGCCAGATAAAGGAACAGACGGAACGTATTTTCCACGGTAAATACCACGCAGTTGTTAGCGCGGAACTGGGTCTGATTGCTGGTGGTCCGGCTCACATAGGCCACTAAGAGAGCGCCTACCCCAAAGAGTCCGGATAAAATTCCGGAGAGAAGCCCAATGATGACCATGAAAAAGGGGGAGACCTTTTTGACGGAGGAGTTTTTTTCCCGGAAGTACATCTCAACTCCCAAAAAAACCACCACAAAACCGAACAGTATTTTGATCAGCCTTGCGTCCCCGATTTTTAAGAAAAATGCACCGGGGATGGAACCAAGAATCACCAGGATACATAAGGGAACGCAGACTTTTAAATCAATGCCCTTCCGTTCGGACCAGGCAATGAAAAGGTTGGAGGGATAGCCCAGAAGCAGGTCCACCGGGGAAATGTTCACGTTGTCAGTGAAAAAGCCTGCCAGGGTTCCGAATACCAGCGTATTGGCAAACCCGCACATACCTTTTACAATATAAGCGGCCAGAACGGAAAGGAAAACAGGAACGGATATCATAAGGCCTTAGCTGTGCTTTTCATCACAGTACCGGCAGCGATAAATTTCTTTCTCTTTATCGGCCAGATAGAAAATATGCGGCAGCTCCTGTTCCACAGAGGTGATGCAGCGGGGATTTTTGCAGTGAATCACGTTGACGAGCTGTTTTGGAAGCTTTAAGCAGCGTTTTTCCACGATTTTATCGTCACGGATAATATTGACGGTGATGTTGTGGTCTATGTAGCCCAGCACATCCAGGTCCAGGGAATCCAGGGAGCCCTCGATTTTTATGATGTCCTTCCGCCCCATTTTGCTGCTTCTCGCATTTTTAATGATTGCCACGGTGCAGTCCATTTTCCCCAGGCCCAGATGGCGGTAAATATCCATACTTTTTCCGGCCTGGATGTGGTCAAGAACAACACCTTCCTTAATTCCGCTGATATTTAACATGGCTGTTCCACCTCCAATAATGTCATAATGAGAGCCATCCGCACATATACCCCGTACTGGGCCTGCTTAAAGTAAGCGGCACGGGGGTCGTCATCCACTTCCACAGAGATTTCATTGACTCTGGGAAGAGGGTGGAGCACATACATATCGGGCTTGGCCAGCTTCATTTTTTCCCTGTCCAGAATGTAGCAGTCTTTCATGCGGATGTAGTCTTCTTCGTTGAAGAAGCGCTCCCTTTGTACCCTTGTCATGTAGAGGATGTCCAGTTCTTCCATGGCATCGTCCAGATTGGTGGTTTCCCGGTATGTAATATTTTTTGCATCCAGAACACTTTCCTTGATGT
>CANRXD010000164.1 GCA_947643685.1 uncultured Clostridium sp.
CATTCTGGTGTTAAATTCTGTAAACAGCTCGCTCTCCGCAAAAGACCCTGAAACTGCAATGTCTCCTTCCAGAAGCTTTCCGGTCCCCGCAATCAGCCGTTCCTCTATCAGAATTCTTGCGTTTTTCAGGGAGTTTTCCAGACCTTCCGGGGAATCGTACAGGCGCCCCACGGAAATTGTTACCGCAAAGTCCTCCAGGATCCCGCCCTGAATCTTTAGCTGATCCAGCAGATTCCTTATCTGCCGGCGGACAGTACTCTTCTGCTCTTCCCTGAAATTGAAAAGAAAGTAGAAAAATCCTCCGGCAACAAAAATTTCATATTCCAGAGTACAGTCCGAAAACAGCTGTTCGGCAGCACTGTGCACCTTATCCGCCATGAACTTCCGGCTCTTTTCATCATCAAATACATGCCCGTCCATTTTAAGAATCGCAATTCCAAACCAGCCTGGCCCCATGGCATAATGAAACTCCTGATTAATCTTTTCAACCGGTTTTTTCAGCCACTCTTTATTTCTCCGGTATACAATTTCCGACAGAAATGTCTGTCTTAAAGTTTCCTTATCGCTTTTTAAAGTCCGCTGTACCTTTTCCGCATAGCTTAACTGGTCTGTCTTTTCTCTGAGCTGTTCTCCCAGCTTTCTGAGCGTCTCGTTCAGCTCGTCCTTTTTAATGGGCTTTAAAAGATATGCATTGACTCCATAACGGATTGCCGACTGTGCATATTCAAAATGACGGTAGCCGCTGATAATAACAAATTCCATTTTCGGATTGTGCTCTTTCCCCAGCCGCACCAGCTCCAGACCGTCATACCCGGGCATCCGGATATCGGTAAGGGCAATATCCGGGCTGTATTCCTTAATTTTTTCAAGGGCCTCGATTCCATTTTCTGCCACAGCCGCCACCTGCATGTCAAGCGCTTCCCAGTCCACAAGCTTTTCTATCAGCTGGCATACCTTTTTCTCATCATCCGCAATCAGCACCTTTAACATCGGACTTCCCCTTCCATCCAGATTCCTTTGTCTGTTCCGGTTTTCTTCGTTAAAATCCATTATAGTCTAAAAATATAGGGTTGTCCACCCTTTTGGGGCGGCCAGGATACCTGTTCAGCCTCCTCATAACAAAAGGAGTTCGCCTGCGGATCTCTCCGTCTGCGAACTCCCCTGTTTCTTTTTGCCGCCCGTTCTTATATTTTTCAGACACCAGTTTTGTGTTACTCTCTGATTTCCTTCTGTTACAAAATATCTGCTACCGTCACTGCCTTAGTCCTCATATACCACTGCGTCCTGATATTGATGGGCTCCGATACGACTTAACTTAAAGCCTTCCAGATTCTTTGTCGCGCCCAGAATCTTTACTTCATTGTAAAGCGGAATAACCGGAGTTTCCCTGTTCTGGATCTCATACATCGTCGTCAGAAGCTCGTCTCTCTTTGCCTCATCCGTTGTTACAAGCCATTCCTCATATGCTTTGTCGTATTCCGCATTGCTGAACCGGCAGTCGTTTCTCATCATGCCTGTGGGAAGAATGTTGGACAGCGTATACTCTGCATGACCGCTGTTGCAGGAATAAAAATGCAGTTCCATACCAAACTCATCCCCTGCATCAATTCTTGTGTCGATGGTATTGGCATCCTGAACAGAGATTTCCGCCTTAATGTTGATTGCCGCCAGCTGTTCCTGAATAACCTGACAGATTTCCGTGTTGGTCTGCACGGCGCTTGTCCAGAGCTCCATGGTGAATCCGTCCTCGCATCCGGCTTCCTTCATCAGCGCTTTTGCCTTTTCCAGATCGTAAACGTGTGGCTCTTTTACTTCCTTATATTCAAATACAGAATCCGGAACGATTGCATATGCAACAGAACCATATCCATAACATACAGCCTGTACAATTGCTTCCTTATCAATCGCATACTCGATTGCCTGGCGGACACGGCTGTCATTTACCGGAGTTGCAGACTGGGTGTTCAAGTAGTACATAACAATCTTCATGGACGGTGTGGATAAGAACTGGAGATCGTCATTGTCCTGAATCTTTGCTGCGTCCACATATGGAATCTCATAGGCCACATCAATTTCTCCGGTTTCCAGCATGATCGTTCTCTGTCCTGCCTCCGGAACAATTTTCATGGTCAGATATTTTGTCCTGGCCGGACCGCCCCAGTAATCGTCAAAACGCTCCAGGGTATAATAGTCGCCGGTTACATAATCTTTCAGCTTGTACGGGCCGCTTCCGATGGGAGCCTTTGCAAAGCCTTCCTCGCCCACAGACTCAAAATACTTCTTCGGCACAATTCCAAAGGCCGGGTCTGTCAGCTGGTAAATAAAGGACGGATGCGGAGATGTGAACGGAACAATTACTGTATAATCATCCTTTGCCTGCATATTGGGCACATCAATATAATTCTTAAACGCGCTGCCGCGTTCTGCTCTCTTTTCAAATGTAAAAATAACATCCTCAGCGGTCAGCGGATCTCCATTATGGAATTTAACATCATGTACCAGATTAATCTGCAGGGTAAGATCATCCGTCCACTCATAGCTTTCTGCCAGACTGCAGCTCATATTCATGTCACTGTCATAAACTAACAGTGTATCATACATATGATTTGTCAGGGAATAGGCACGCTCCTGGGTTCCGATATAGGGGTTCATGGTCGTAAGATCAGAGCTCTGTGCAAATACGATCTCATCCTTCACTTTCCGGTCGGCAGCCGGTGCTTCTGTGGCAGCGGCGCTGTTTCCCGAACCTGTCCCGGCCGGCGGCTCCTCTGCCTTCTGTGAGCACCCTGCCAGTGACAGAACCATTGACGCTGCCAGTAACATTGCGGTAACTTTCTTCATACGTTGTCCTCCTGTTTTTCTTTTTTGAGAGTACTTTTTATTCACAAAGGTGACAGGAAACGAAATGGCCGGGGCTGATCTCCTTCATGTCTACCTTACGTGTCTCACAATCTGGTCTTGCATAAATACATCTCTTTGCGAAACGGCACCCTTCCGGAACATTGATCGGGGAGGTCAGCTCCCCTTTTAAAACCACACAGTCCATCTTCTGGTCCGGATCCGGCGTGGGAATCGCCGAGAGAAGCGCTTTTGTATAGGGGTGCTGCGGGTTGGAAAACAGTTCCTTCGGCTTTGCAAGCTCCACCATCTGTCCCAGATACATGACCATAATTCTGTCTGACAGGTGTTTCACCACACTTAAATTGTGGGTAATAAACAGGTATGTAAGCCCCAGCTTTTCCTGAAGATCCTGCATCAGGTTCAGCACCTGCGCCTGGATTGATACATCCAGGGCTGAGACCGGTTCATCACACACGATAAATTTAGGGTTCAAAGACAAAGCCCTGGCAATCCCGATCCTCTGTCTTCTCCCACCGTCCAGCTCGTGGGGGTAAGAGTTTGCGAATCTTTTTGCAAGACCCACAAGCTCCATCATTTCATCCACTTTCTTCTGAATCTTATCCTTTTCACTGGCCTTATAGATTCCCTGAATCATTAACGGCGCCGCAATGGACTGGCTGACCGTCATCCTGGGATTTAAGGAAGAATAGGGATCCTGGAAAATGATCTGCATGTCAGAACGCTTCTGCTTCATTTTCCTCTTATCATATTCCAGAATATTCTCGCCCTCGAAAATCACCTTTCCATCGGTCGGCTCGTGAAGTCTTAAGATTGCGCGTCCAAGGGTGGATTTCCCGCACCCTGACTCGCCCACGACACCCAGTGTTTCCCCGGCATTCAGGCCAAATGTAATATCATCCACGGCCAGAAGCATTCCACGGGGAGTCGAAAAATACTTTTTCAGATGTTCCACCCGCAGAAGTTCTTTTTTCTCATTCATCCCCGTAACCTCCTCTCAAGTCTTCCATGGCACGGAAGCAGCGTACCATATGCTCTCCGCCAGCCACCACCGCCGGCGGTTCCTCCGTTTTACATTTCTCCATTGCAAACCGGCATCTGTCGCAGAAATTGCACCCTTTCGGCAAAGCCATGGGATCCGGCATAAGTCCCTCGATTGGGTGGAGACGCTTCTCATCCAGATGGATTTTCGGTATGGAATTCATGAGGCCGATGGTATAGGGATGCCGCATATCCTTAAATATCTCATGGACTGTCCCATATTCCACAATCTCTCCGGCATAAATGATCGCCGCCTTCTCACAGGTCTGGGCCACAACGCCCAAATCATGAGTGATCAGAATCGTTGCCGTATTAAACTTTCGTTTCAGGTTCTGCATCATCTCCAAAACCTGCGCCTGAATTGTCACATCCAGAGCCGTAGTCGGCTCGTCTGCAATCAGAATTTTCGGATTACAGGCCAGGGCAATGGCGATCACCACACGCTGCTTCATGCCTCCGGAAAACTGATGCGGATAATCACCGGCCCGGTCTGCCTTAATTCCAACCAGCTCCAGCATTTCGCAGGATTTCTTTGTCGCTTCCACAGCCGATATTTTCTCATGGGTCTTTATGGTTTCCGCGATCTGATCGCCTACGGTCATAACCGGATTTAACGAAGTCATCGGATCCTGAAAAATCATGGAAATATGCCGGCCCCGGATATTCCGGATTTCATTTGCTTCCATCTTAAGGATATCCGAACCGCCGTATAAAATTTCTCCCGAAACAATCCTTCCCGGCGGCTGCGGGATAATCCGCATAATGCTTTTCGCAAGCGTCGTCTTGCCGGCCCCGGTCTCCCCAACGAGCCCAAGGGTCATTCCCTCATCCAGGCTTACATTGATTCCGTTTAACGCCTTCACGATTCCATCGCTGGTCTCGAACTGGACGCGCAGGTCTTTAATCTCAAGCAATTTACCCATCTGCATTTTCCCCCTATCTCTTAAGCTTCGGATCCA
>CANRXD010000165.1 GCA_947643685.1 uncultured Clostridium sp.
CCTGTGGATGAAAAGGCGGATTATGTCTATATCTGCGAAAATAATACCATCTATGGAACGAAATATCGCACGCTTCCCAATACTAAAGGAAAGCCCCTTGTATCAGATGTCTCTTCCTGTTTCCTTTCTGAACCCATGGATGTGACAAACTATGGTCTGATCTATGGAGGCGTCCAGAAAAATGTCGGTCCCGCCGGGGTGGTGATCGTAATTATCCGGGAAGACCTTCTGAATGATGATGTGCTTCCGGAGACTCCGACCATTCTCCGGTATAAGGTTCAGGCAGATGCCAATTCCCTCTACAATACGCCTCCATGTTATGGAATCTATATCTGCGGCAAAGTATTTAAGTGGCTGAAAAAGCAGGGCGGCTTAAGTGCGATGAAGGAGATGAATGAGCGGAAGGCAAAGATACTTTACGATTATCTGGATTCCAGCGCCATGTTCCATGGGACGGTCAGAAGAGAAGACCGCTCTCTTATGAATGTTCCGTTTGTGACAGGAGATAAGGAGCTGGACGCCCTGTTTGTGAAGGAAGCAGAGGCCAGGGGATTTGTGAATTTAAAAGGCCACCGCACCGTGGGAGGCATGAGAGCCAGTATTTATAACGCCATGCCGGAGGAGGGCGTCAGAAAATTAAGGGAATTCATGGAAGAGTTTGAGCGGAGTCATGGAAGGGAGGCGTAAGTTTGAGAAAAGTATGCTGTTTAAATCCCATTTCCAGCCATGGGCTGGACTGCCTTACAGGAGAATATGAGCTGACAAAAGAGCTTTCGGAGGCGGAAGGCATTCTTGTGCGGAGCGCCTCCATGAAGGAAATGAAGCTTCCGGAGAACCTTCTGGCGGTGGCCAGGGCCGGCGCCGGAGTCAATAACATTCCTCTGGAGGCATGTGCAAAAAAGGGCATTGTGGTATTCAATACGCCGGGAGCCAACAAAAACGGAGTGAAGGAGCTGGTGATCGCGGGGCTTCTTTTGGCTTCCAGGGATATTATCGGAGGCGTGGAGTGGTGCAGGGCCCAAACCGGGACGGATTTGGCCCAGAAGGTGGAAAAGGGAAAAAAGGCCTTTGCAGGCTGCGAAATCAAAGGAAAAAAGCTTGGGGTCATCGGTCTGGGGGCCATTGGCTGTGAGGTAGCCAATGCGGCCTGTGACCTGGGGATGGAGGTTTACGGATACGACCCGTTTATTTCCGTCAACGCCGCCTGGATGCTGTCCCGGTCTGTAAAGCATATCATGAATGTGGATGCCATTTACAGGGAATGTGACTATATTACGGTTCATGTGCCTCTTTTAGATTCCACAAAGCATATGATTTCCGAAGAAGCCCTGGATAAGATGAAGGACGGAGTTGTGATTTTAAATTTCGCCAGAGACCTTCTGGTGGATGAGGATGCCATAGGGACCGCTTTAAAAAGCGGAAAAGTGAAAAAATACGTCACAGACTTCCCCAACGAGAAGACATCGGCTATGGACGGCGTGATTGCCATTCCCCATTTAGGAGCTTCTACTGTGGAGTCGGAGGATAACTGTGCGGTGATGGCGGTGAAGGAGCTGCGGGATTATCTGGAAAACGGAACCATAAAAAACTCTGTTAATTATCCGGAGTGCAGCATGGGAGCCTGTACGGAGTGTGCGAGAATCGCCCTTCTTCATGCCAATATCCCCAACATGATCGGTCAGATCACAGCGATTCTTGCAGCGGAGAATTTGAACATTGCCAACATGGTGAATAAAAGCAGAGATGCCTTTGCGTATACACTTCTGGACCTGGAGACTCCGGTGGAGGCCGGGGCCGTAAAGCTGCTGAAAAGTATCCGGGGTATGTATAAGGTGAGAGTAATCAAAGGATAAAGGAGGAAAAAGGATGGCTGTGGTAAAACCGTTTGTGTGTGTTCGCCCCGCTGAAGATCTGGTATCCCGGGTGGCTGCCCTGCCTTATGATGTGTATGACAGGAAGGAGGCCGGGCAGGAGGTGAAAAAAAATCCTCTGTCATTTCTGGCCATTGACAGGCCGGATACATTTTTTCCTGACACAGTGGGAAGCTATGAGCCATGTGTTTATAAAAAGGCCCGTGAGCTATATGAGGAACGGCTTTCGGACGGGACCTTTCTGAAGGAAGAAAAGGCTGCATTTTACCTTTATGAGCTGACCATGGACGGCCGCTCCCAGACAGGAATTGTGGCATGCTCATCGGTTGACGATTATTTAAAGAATGTGATAAAAAAGCACGAAAACACCAGAGCAGAAAAAGAGCAGGACAGAATTGACCATATTGATGCTTTAGATGCTCAGACAGGGCCGATTTTTCTCACCTACCGCCCGGTAAGGCGGCTTGCAGAGCTTGCGGAGCTGGAAAAACAGGCCAAACCACTTTATGATTTTGTGTCGGAGGACGGAATTGGACACAGAATATGGAAGGTAGAGAATACGGCCGTGGAACAGGAGATGGAACAGGAATTTGCGAAGCTTCCTGCCACGTATATCGCAGACGGTCATCACCGGGCGGCGTCAGCGGTAAAGGTGGCCCTGAAGCGGAGAGAGCAGTATCCGGATAAGGGAGCAGATGCGGAGTTTAATTTTTTTCTGTCTGTGCTGTTTCCTGCCGATGAGTTGATGATTCTTCCCTATAACCGGGTGGTAAAAGACTTAAACGGCAGATCTCCAAAGAAGTTTCTGGAGGAAATTTCCAGGGACTTCCATGTGAAGAAGCTGGGTACAGAGGCATTTGCCCCAAAGAGAAAAGGCAGCTTTGGAATGTACCTGTTCTTCAGGAGCGTCTGTTGGAGCCGGTGCTTGGAATCGGGGATGTAAGAACAGATAAGCGGATTGATTTTGTGGGCGGAATCCGGGGGCTTTCCGAGCTGGAGCGGAGGGTAAACGGTGATATGCAGGTGGCCTTTTCTATGTACCCCACGTCCATGGAGGAGCTGCTTTCCGTGGCAGACGCAGGACTCCTCATGCCGCCTAAATCCACATGGTTTGAGCCGAAACTGCGGAGCGGAATTTTTATTCACCAGTTAAAAGAATAAGACAGAGGGACTTTTGCATACAATGTACCCAGAACATAACGGTTCAGCATTCTCATGGCAGACCTGCTGAACCGTTACACCAAAACACAGGTGGGAGGCGTGCCGTATGCAGGGGATACTTTTAAACTTTATGGGGGAATACGGGGCATTTGCCGTATTCCTTCTTATTTTAATAGAGAATTTATTTCCACCTATTCCATCGGAGGTGATTCTGACCTTTGGAGGGGTTATGACCACCTGTACCAGTCTGACCGTGCCGGGGGTTGTTTTATCCGCAACGGCGGGATCTGTGCTGGGGGCCCTTCTTCTGTACGGGGCAGGATATCTGGTACCAGAAGAGCTACTGGGACGGATGGCTGCCGGGCGCCTGGGACAGCTTCTGCATTTTGAACCAGAGGATGTGGAGCTGGCGAAACGGTGGTTTCTGAAAAAGGGGACGGCGGCGGTGTTTTTATGCCGCCTGGTTCCCATTGTGCGGAGCCTGATTTCCATTCCGGCCGGGATTTCTAAAATGAATCTGCTTCCATTCCTCTTTCTGACGACGGCCGGGAGCCTCCTTTGGAATACGGCGCTGGTTTTTCTGGGAAAGGCCGCGGGAGATTCCTGGGAGAAGGTAACAGCGGCATTGGGAATATATTCCAATGTGTTTCTGGTGATCCTGGGAAGCGGAATGCTCCTGGCTGTGATGGTGTGGCAGATAAAAACGGATAAATAATTTGAATAATTCTATACAATTTAAAAATTAACAAATAACTTAAAAATTATTTTTAAATTTTTTTAAAAAGGTATTGACAAAAAGGAAGTGTTCGTCTATAATGAAGACAACAAAAAGAAAGAGAGAACAGTCCAATGAAATAGTTAGTCTGAAAAATCTAAGAAAAGGAGGTACGGACCGCCGAACACGTAAGACTCGTTTAGCTTTTATAAAATAAAAGTCTAAACAAAGGAAAAACACAAAACCGGGAGAATGAATAAAAAAGGTTATCTGATATTCCTTAAAGATATGACGAGAAAGTATCAATGAGAGAAATACAATAATCAATATGAAAATGGAAAAAGAGCAAAGGATGATAATTCAGGAGACCGGCGGCGTGAGATAAAAATTAATATAGATAAAAACCCGAAAGAGAGGAACATCCAATGGACAACGAAATGTAAAGTGGGTATCGAAAAAATAAAAAGATTTTTCGGTACCCACTAAAATTTTGCGTAATTGTTCTGTACCCTCACAGCTTCGATTTTGCTTTTAAAGCTTCAGACTCCGTTCAGATCAAAGGGCGGGGTATATTCTTCTTTTGCACTGCTTTTTTCCTGCATATATCCATTTATAAGGCCCAGTTCGATGGCCGCATCCACTACTTTCTCATATTCATAGGTTGTAATCCGGCGGTTGATTTCCGGATACATGCTGCTTTTATAAAAGGGCGTGTACTGGCTCATGAGACTTAAAAGATACTGGTTTGGGGGGAGGGAGTCCTTCATCCAGTGCAGCAGTCGTATGGAATCCTCTTTGGCACCTGGAAGGACCATATGACGGATAATAACGCCTTTTTTTAACAGGGAAGGGGCATCGGGGTTCCAGGTAAGACCGCCTGTCAGACGGATCATCTCGGTGATGGCAGCGGAAGCTTTGGAAAAATAATCCCTGGCAGCAGAGTATTTTTCGGCAAGATTGCTGTCATAATATTTTAAGTCCGGTAAGTAAATATCTATGTAACCGGAATATTCCCTGAGGGTTTCCAAACGTTCATATCCGCCGCAGTTGAAAACAACGGTAACCTCTAATCTGTATTGATATGTAAAGTCATTTGTTTTCCAGGTACCATC
>CANRXD010000166.1 GCA_947643685.1 uncultured Clostridium sp.
ATAATCGGCGAATGTTCTATTTTCCAACTCGGGATGAGCTTCTTTCATGGCTTCCAGCATATCCAGAATCGTGTCAGTGGGATTTTCCCTTAAATCGTTAATATGAGCTGTGCCATTAATCCAATCTTTACTGATGCCGATTGTTAGGGCAGTAACAGCAGCAGTATTATCCTGTTTATTGGCAAGAAGGATTCCACCACCGTTGGTTCCCCCAAAATCATTTTTATTATTAATGTCGTTTATTTTTGCGGCAAAGGTTTTTGCGAGAGTATCTAACCTGTTCATATAATATTGGTAGCCTCTGACGTCATCAAAAGTTGCGGTTGTTCCTATCTGTTTACCAGTACCAGCTTTTCCAAGCATATCAAGGCTTGATTGAATGGAACCTCCGGAAAGCTGGGCTTCTGAAGCGGAAGCAGATACAGCTGCACCACCACTTGATTTGGCTGCCGTGAATACTACGGATGTATTTAAGGGGGCGTCATAACTTCCGGCGCCAATGGAAAGAGAACCATAATTTTCGCCCCGCTTGCCTTCCGTTCCGTTAATAAGGGTGAGACGCTGTGGATTACCTTTATTATCTGTGTAAAGGAGTTCCACCTTTAAATCATCCGGCCAGTCTTTCTTTCCGATAATATTGCCGTAGCGGTCGTATTCATATACTTCTTCATCAGCATTTATTTCCTGACCATTTGCGTCCTTTTTAACCCCATCATGGGCACTGTCCTTAAAATAAGTAACCTCAATGGGAATATAACTGGAAAGGGTATCTAAAAGATTATTTCTTTCGTCCATCAGCTCCAGACTTTGCTGACCGAGAATCTGATTCTGCTTGATCTGGTGGTTCAGGTCGCCAATTTTCTGCAAAATTTCGTTGACTGTCTCCACGGCACCGTTTTCACTGGTTCCTTTTCCGTCCAGCTTGGCAAATTCTTCTTTCTCAGCGGCCTCGACCTGCCGGGCAGCGTCATTGATAAGATTGGTGAGGGCACTCATACGGGATTGCAGGTTGGTTTCATATACCGGATCATGAAATTTATCCAGATCCTGCATATCAGTCAGAATCACCTGAATATCGTCGATGGCTGTTCGAACTCCGTCTATGTTGCTTTCATCAAAGGCTCTTGCAAGAACATCCAGGGAATTCTGCATGGACTCGGCATAGCCGGCTTTTTTCATCTGTGTGCGGTACTGGACATCCAGATAAGGATCACGTATCTGGGAAACCTTATCCATATGAACACCGAAGCCCACGGCAATCTCAGAGCCATTCATATAATGGGCGACAGGATTCGTGTAGTTTAAGCTGGAGGTTTCCAGCTGCTGGCGGGTATATCCCACCGTATTCATGTTTGACAGATTCTGTCCGACAATATCCAGACGCTTCTGGTTCGCCTGAAGGGCGGAGAGAGCGGTGGAAAAGCCGGCAAATGTAGCTCGTACCATATATTATGCTTTCCTTTCAAATAGTTGGTTTGTCTGCCCATGCTCTGAAAGAGCTTTCTGAAACTCTGTCAGGCGAAGGGTGATGATTCGATCTGCACTGTCTTTGGCATCCATTAAAACTCCCAGTTCCCTGTCCAGCTCTGTGAACAGGGGGAGCAGGAGCTCTTTTTGCTCCACGGAGACAGCGGAAAGAATTTCACGGAAGGTAAGGTCTTTCCAGCCCAGGGCTTCAACCTGATGGAGCCTGTTCTGCTCCAGACCCCGGAGCTTAAGAAGAATAGCCTGTTCCTGTTGTATCAATCCACTCATTTTATCATGATGCCCTTCAGAGGCGGAAGTGGCTTTTTGTTCCTCAATCTGCCGGATATCCTTTACCACATCCGTAATCAGAGTGATGGAACGGGCGAATTCATTCAGTGTATTGTCCATATGTCCTCCATCTCATTACCGGTAGCCCAGCATATGTTCGGCTATGCGTCTGGAATCCGGGGTATAAGTTCCGGCCTCAATTTGCTGTTTCAGTGAGAGGACCCGTTCCCGGCCTGCACCTGTTTCAAGTTTAGCAACGGCTTCGCGGGCCAGGACACGGGCAAAAGATACATCATCCGCATAAGGAGAAGATTCCTTAAGGGATACCTTGTCAAAATCACATGCCGCGCGCCCCGCAGACGTTTTGGACGGATTTGCAGAAGATGCGGGAGAGATATAATCGAATCCACCTATCCTGTTGATATACGGCTTTATATTCATAAAAGACCTCCTTCCCTTTATGGTTGGATCGTAGCTGTTTTATAAACAAAAAAGGACATTCTGCCAGGTTTGCCGGAGGCAGAATATAACTCCTACATGCATATAATATCGGCTTTTTTTAAAAGTTAATAAGGTCTAAGTGAAAAACTGTTAAAATATTTTTTCAATATAATGCTAATAGAAAATGAAAATGTGCCGATATTAACATAGGTATGATTTGCAACTGTTCAGTTGGTCTGTGTATTTACTGCACTGGCCATAAGACGAAATCGCCCAGAGGGCAAAAATCCCATCGCCGCAGGCGACTTTCAATGGATTTTTGTCTGTAACTGTGAGAGTATTGAACAGTTACAATGGTTTTATTCATGGAGGTAGTATGGCCAATATTTTGCAGGTAAGCAACATTCCTGTCCGGCAGGACAGAAACACGCCGGACATACAAAAAAACGGAAACTATGAGGAAAACCAGCAGGTCCAGAATCCGGTGGATGTATCCCGCGTTGTACGGGCAGACGGCCAGGATACAGAGGACGCGAAAAATGCGGCGTCAGGAAACGGTTA
Source organism: uncultured Clostridium sp. (assembly GCA_947643685.1). GTDB lineage: Bacteria > Bacillota > Clostridia > Lachnospirales > Lachnospiraceae > CANRXD01. The sequence goes on from CANRXD010000166.1 coordinate 2,758, forward strand.
CAGTATTATAGATTACGAAAGCAATTATGGAGCTTTTATAAAAAAAATCGCTGCTGAAGGGACCCAGATGTTCAAACTCCTGGAGCAGCTGTTTGACAGAGAGGGAACCGGAGTTTTAGCAGGATTATCAAAAGATACGGCTGAGGTCGGGGAGCTTGTGGAGCAGCTGATGGCCTCAGTCCGGATGGAGACGCCGGAAGAGCTCATGAGTTTTTTGAAAGAACAGCAGTTTGTCCAGGCGAAGTTTTCCGGACCTTTTTTTGACAGCCTGAGAAATATTTTGGGGAAAGGAACGCCCGAGGGTTCCAATATTCTGAGACAGGGAGCACCTGAGGCTTTAAAAGAAGCGGCGGTTTCCTTCCTGAAAGTTTATAATGACTTTTCCTCAGGAGAGCATCTTCTCCATCAGATGAAGTCCATTTCGGAGGATATTAATCAGTTGATGTTCCGGGGCTTCCGGGATGAGTTCGAGCAGCTGTTGAACAGCATGGACTGGGAGGCGAAGGACGGAGATACGGCTGCCAATACGATGCTTTTGAACAATCGCGTAATCCCGTTTTTATCAAATTATATATCCAGGACTCATGATTACGGGGCAGTCAGAGACGCGGTTATGCTGTTTATTTTCCATGCCGTCCGGTATGAAAATGGAAGTAAGGACAGATTGGCCCAGATGTTTGAGCGTCTGGTTGGAAATCGCGAGTACGAACGTTTTGACAGAACTGGCGGGAAGAAAAGTCTGCCTGAGGTTCTGGAAACTCTGAAGCAGCCTGCAAGGGGGAAAGTTTTTTCCGATACTTTTTCCGAGATCCTTTTAAAAGGGGCAAAGGGACAGGGCGGCCTGGAAAACGTTCAGCAGTTCCATCAGGCGCTGGACAGAATGCTCTTAAATGAGAGTGTGTATATGCCTGTTTTGCATATGATTTTTCCCTTCCGATTTAAAGAAAAGGATGTTATGTCGGAATTATGGATTAATCCGGATGCAGGAAAAGAGGATGAGGAAGGCGGACGGAGGATTAAGCTGCTCCTGAAATTTGATATACAGGATTTGGGAGATTTCCAGCTGTTTCTGGCCCTTCAGGACAGAAAGGTAGACATGCAGTTAGATGTCCCGGAGGCGCTGTTGGAAAAGCATGATGCGATTCAGAAAGGTATTTCTGAAATTATAAAAAAGAACGGTATGGGAGTCAACCGTTTTCTGGTAAAAAGGAAAGATAAGGAGATAGAAATCCAGGACGCTTTTCCGGAAATAAGAGAAAAGGGGCGCGGAGTCAATGTTAGAATTTGATGAGCTGATGAAGAAAAGAGCGGTTGCGTTAAAATATGATTCCAAGAATAACCGGGCTCCAATTATTGTGGCTTCCGGAATGGGGTATCTGGCGGAAAAAATTACGGAAACCGCCGCTGAGGCGGGAGTGCCTGTATATGAGGATGATTCCCTGGCAGTGCTGTTAAGCCAGATGAAGCTGGGGGCGGCTATACCGGAAGAACTGTATCAGGCGGTAGTGGAAATTTATTTGTATTTTCTGGATTATAAACCAGAGGAGGAAACAGAAAGTTAATTATGAAAATGCGGAAATCGGGACTGATGCTGGCTCTATGTTTTCTGGCGCTGGGAGCGCCCCTTAGAACAGAAGCGGCAACCAGGCCTATTCAGACTGTCAGTGTAAAAGTAAATTCAAAGCTGGAGCCGGGAGGGCACCTGCCCTCTATTGAGATTGGCACTCAGACACCAGAGGCGGGGGAAGTAAGCGTTTCAGGCGGCAGTAACAAATATCAGGTGACGGAAGCAGAATGGGCGGATAAGGGGAATAAAGCTCTTAAGGCCTCAGACGAACCGAGGATGAAAGTGACCCTTGAACCTGCTGATGTGGGGGAGGACTATTTTCTGGCAAGCTATAAAAAATCAGATATAAAGGTCACCGGAGGAAGCTTTGTATCGGCAAAGCGTGACGGTGATAATCTGGTGGTAACCCTCCGGACAAGCGGCGTAAAGGGGGAGTATGACCCGCCGGCTGACGCGTTCTGGCACGAGGACAATCTGGGGGAGGCCCGGTGGGAAAAGCCGGAAAACACCTC
>CANRXD010000167.1 GCA_947643685.1 uncultured Clostridium sp.
GAGAAACGCACTCCGCCGCAATCCCGTGCTTTTTTGCCCGCTCCAGAGCAAAGGCTCTGGCATTGTTGCTGATCACCACTTCCACCTTCGCGTTTTTGATGGCTCCACTGTCAATGGCATCCAGAATGGCCTGAAGATTGGTGCCGCCCCCGGATACCAGAACACCGACTCTTAACATAAAATCACACCCTTTTCGCCGGCTTCGATGGAGCCGATCACATAGGGAGTATCCCCGGCAGCCTTCATGGCCTTCATGGCTTTCCCGGCATCAGCTGCGTCCACAGCCACCACCATGCCGATGCCCATGTTGAAAGTATTATACATGACCTGCTCCTCAATCTCGCCTTTTTTCTGCATCATTCCGAAAATAGGCGGCACAGGGTAGCTGTCCTTTTTGATCACCGCCCGGACGCCGTCTGTGAGCATTCTCGGCACGTTCTCATAAAAACCGCCTCCGGTGATATGGCTACATGCGTGAATCTTAACGCCTGCCTCCTTCACAGCTTTCAGTGCTTTCACATAAATTCTTGTGGGGGCAAGCAGAGTCTCTCCAAGAGTCTTTCCAAGCTCCTCATAATATGTATCCAGGCCTTCCTTTGTAAGCTCTTTCTCAAATACCCTGCGGACCAGGGAAAAGCCGTTGCTGTGCACCCCTGTGGAAGCCATGCCGACCAGCACGTCTCCCGCCTTTAAGTTTTCACCTGTAATCATGTACTTCTTATCGCACACACCTACGGCAAAACCCGCCAGATCGTAGTCCTCCTCCGGCATCAGTCCCGGATGTTCGGCAGTCTCTCCTCCGATTAAAGCGGCCTCAGACTGCAGGCAGCCCTCTGCAACGCCCTTTACAATGTCCGCGATTTTTTCCGGATAGTTCTTTCCGCAGGCAATGTAATCCAGGAAGAATAAGGGCTCCCCGCCTGCACAGGCAATGTCGTTGACACACATGGCCACAGCGTCGATACCTATGGTGTCATGCCTGTCCATGATGATGGCTAACTTTACCTTTGTGCCGCATCCATCGGTTCCGGATAACAGTACCGGCTCCTCCATCTCCTTAATCTTAGCCAGGGAAAAAGCCCCGGAAAAGCCGCCGAGACCTCCGAGGACTTCCTCACGCATGGTCTTTTTTACATGCTCCTTCATCAGCTCCACAGACCTGTAACCAGCTTCAATATCAACTCCAGATTTCTTGTAATCCATGATTTTCCTCCTATTTCTATACGCCCAGGCATCTGCCTGCCGCGCCAGATCTGCTGTTTTCCAGGGCAGGCCCCAAATTCGGCCTGCCGATACGCCCGGCCTTTATTTCTTCATAGAAGCCAGATACTCTTTATAACCGATCTGGCTTAGTTTTTCGTCCTTCGCCGCTACTTCGTCCTTCATCTTCTCAGAATATGCCTTTAACCGCTCCAAAAGCTTTGGATCAGAAGTCGCCAGAATCTTCGCCGCCAGAATTCCCGCGTTCTTTCCGCCGTTTATGGCAACCGTAGCCACCGGAATGCCGGACGGCATCTGTACGATGGAATACAGAGAGTCCACACCGCCCAGATCAGATGTCTTCATGGGAACGCCGATTACCGGCATGGGAAAGATTGCCGCGCACATGCCCGGCAGATGAGCTGCCTTTCCTGCGCCTGCGATAATTACCTTAATGCCCTTTTCCTCGGCAGATTTTGCATAATGGAAGAAGATATCCGGTTCTCTGTGAGCGGAAATGATGGTCATTTCAAACTCAACCCCCAGTTCTTTCAGTATGTCCGCAGCCTGTGCCATGATTGGCATATCCGAATCACTGCCCATTACAATACCAACTTTAGCCATGATCAGTTCTCCTTTTCTCTCTTGAATGATAAACACTGAGGCCACCGCAATTGCATGCAGCACTTAATACAGTACTTATAAGATATTCTAATAAAAGTCTGTGATATGAATGTCTTTTCTTATTAATCATCATACTCGTTTTTTCCTGCTCCGTCAAGAGCAAAACAAAAAGATTCCCGTAACCGTTCAGATAACGCAACAGCTCAGATAACCTCTGAACCATCAGAGTCCAGAGCTTTATTTAGCTCCTCCAGCCCGGGAAGTGAAAACCGTCCGTCTTCGATGATGGAGGTCTTTGTCCCGTCCGGGGCCACAGCCGAGATCCGCTCCAGCTCCTTATAGGGAATTGTAATGTCTGTATGAACTCCGAAATAGGCTTTGGAAACATCTTCTTTTCTTAAAATAGAAATCTCATTATCCCTGGCCACCATTTCCTTTCCGTCCGGATTATACATGGGGCTGTCCTCGGACCAGCTGTAACAGGTATCTCCCACAGCAAAATGCGGACCCATCTTCTCCACAATCAAAATGGGAAGCCGGTCCAGGATATGGAATTTTTCTGCCATGGCATAAGCCGTCGTGTTGGTTCCAATGGCAAACTCCCCAAGAGGAAGATCTTCATGCTGGTTCATAATCACCTGAACCACCAGATCATGACCGTCGGAAATTGCTTTTTTCCGTTCTTTGGGGGAACAGAAATCTGGAAGGGATTCCACAAAATTGTCGCAGGACGCAGAAATCACACGTCCCTCCCGAAACTCCATAGTCAGATTTTTAAACTGAATCCCCCGGATATATACGCATCCCACATTCAGAATTCCGTTGGTCCCCTCAAGCCTTGGCGATGTGAACACCTCTCCCACGGGAATGTTCACATCGGCAACGCAGTTTTCAAATCTGGTCTGGGATGCCGGATCCAAAAGCTCCATAAGATTTACCCGCATATTGGTGCAGTTATGGCCCTTCCCGAGAATCTCCACATACTCCGCCTTATCCAGCACTTCAATGAGAGTCTGCTGGATTTTCTGATATTTTTCAGAATCCAGAGTATTGATTTTAATGGTCTCAGCAAAAATTTCCTCAAAATCCGGACCAATATCAGGAACCGGAAACGCGATAATCGTAAAACTTGTTTCATCACCGGGAATATACTGGTTTGTTACAGGCATGGACATATTTCTGTATTCCAGATACAGTTTTTGCTGCTTTTCTGAAAAGGTCCAGGCCTCTTTTTTGTTGACCGGGGTAAATCCTTCTTCCCCAAACACCTCAATGACCGCCGGGCCCCCATAGCCGGCAGCCTCTTTTTTATACTGCTCATAGGCGGTTTTAAGAATCGAAAGTTTTCTGTCACGGAACGCTTTATCAAAATATACAGCGCTGTCATAGCGCCAGTCATAGTCGTACTGCTTATTGGGGGAGGAAGAGGCATATCCGCCCCGCCCGGACGGAGATTTGCACACACTGCTTACGGCACCGCGTGTAAAGATCACCGACAGGCCGCGGCTCTCAAAAATTTTAACCGCTTCCCGCACCACACGTTCGAATCCCAGGGGATAGCGGATGGACACCGTCTTCTTTCTGGAAAGATCACGGCCCATGACGGAAAATCCCCGGATATAGCCCTCCGTGAAAGTTTCCGCCATTTTCCTTATGGTATCCTCAGGCAGGCGGTTTAAAAAACCTGCAACGGCAAGCTCCCTCTCTGAAACATATTCACCAAACCGGTATAAATAGGACAGGTCCGAAAGATCCTGCTCCATAATGATTTTTTTGGCAAAATCCAGGGACGGATCCACGCTCTCCCTGATTCTGTATGTCAGAGTTACGTCGCAGTAATCGCTGACGCACCAGTAAAGCACATCGTGAACAGACTTTTCAGACGGAATCCCTTCCTCTTCAAACAGGTTGTAAATCTCGATGAGTGCCTCGTTTCCGATTACCATATCCAGAAGCCGTCCCTCAAAGGCGCAGACAATATCTCCCCGGATTTCCGTATAGAGAAAAGACAGAAGCTTTCCGAGCGCTTCCCCCAGCACGGATACCGCATAGGACGGGTTCCCATAGCTTCTTTCATAATTTTCTCCGGCCACATCCTCATACAGGGCTTCATTGATCCATATAAGCTTTTCCCGATCCCAGGAACCAAAGCTGCCGTCCAGAACAGCGTCCATGACCATTTTGCACCGTCCGGTGAACCGGGACATTTCCCTGAAAAAATCCCGGTATGGCTCTTTGACGGTTTCCTCCTCCATAAATCTCCGGATCCTGTCCATGGAAAGTTCATATCGCTCTCTTATAACCTGATCTTCCATTGTAACGCAACCTCCAATTCCTTTACAGAGAATGCTCTTACAGAGTACTCTTACAGTGCAATGATAATCATGAACAGCCAGATCAAAATAAGCATTCCGGCTGCCACCAGGCTGATTTTCGCCAGCAGATAGTTTTTTTCTTTCTCAAAAAAAGAAAAAATTCCATAGGCAAAAGAAGAAACTGACGTAATAATGCTGCAAAAACCCAAAGCTGCCGCCACAGGCGGCGCATTTCCCTGGGTGTGATACGCAAAGCCGACAGCTGCTGCCATGAATCCAAAGGCCGCCGCCGCCAGACCTGCCGCCACAAAGCCGGCCTTTGCCAGCGGCTTTTTTATATAAGATACTTTATTCCCAATCCGTTCCACTGTATCTGTCCCACACTCCTTTTAGCATGCAGAAAATAAGATATCCCGCCAGTGCGCCGATGGTATTTAAAAGCAGATCGTCCACATCAAAGCTTCCCACCCGGCATACAAGCTGGATCGTCTCAATGCAGAGGCTGAATACAAAACCAAGAATCGTTACGGTATACCACTTTTTCATGCGCTCCCAGATAACCGGCAGGAAAAAGCCAAAGGGCACAAAAGCTGCCATATTTCCCACAACATTCAAAAAAAAGGCTCTGTATCCCAGCAGATGTCTGTAAACAATAAAACGCCGAATTTCCTTAAATAAAGTCAGGTTATAGG